>JAPOVQ010000007.1 GCA_026708035.1 Chloroflexota bacterium
CGGGCGGCCAGGCCCAGCGCATCGCCGTCGCGCGCGCCATTGCGGGCGATCCGCGCGTGCTAGTGCTGGACGAGGCCACCTCCGCGCTCGACGCCGAAGCGGAGCACTTGGTGTTGCGGGGCTTGGAACGCGCGCGCGAGGGGCGGACGACGCTGGTGATCGCCCACCGGCTGTCCACCGTGCACCAGGCGGACCAGGTCGTCGTGCTCGACGCGGGCCGCGTGCTGGACGTAGGACGGCACGACAAGCTTTACGAACGTTGCGGGCTCTACCGCGAGCTGTGCGACCGGCAGATGCAACCGATCACCGAGGCGCGAGCGAACGATGCCTAGCAGGGGGTACAACCGCTGAGCGCCTCGGCGCCGAGCATGGACGCGCCGCGAGCGTTGTCCGATTGGGCGATCGCCTCGCGCCTGTGGGCGTATCTGCGCGGGTCGCGCCTCGACTTCGCGATTGCCGCGGCGGTGACCGCCGGGAACTCCGCCGTGATGATCACGCGCCCGTGGCTGCTGCACGTCCTCATCGACGATGTCTTCGGCAAGCAGGACCGTGGCCTGTTGATTCCCACGCTGCTCGGGATCGCCGGCTGCGGCGTCGGGCTCGGAATTGCCGCCGTGTTCGGGCATTGGGCCCACACGCGGGCGGCCGAGGGCGCGATGTCCCGGATGCGCCAGGACGTCCTGCGACAGGCGCAACGCATTCCCATCGGCCATCTGCGCGGAAGGCGAACGGGCGAAATCGTGTCGCATCTGACAGCCGACGCGGCCGTGATCTCAACCGTCTACCTGCACGCCGGGTCGGTGCTGTTCGCGCAGGCGCTGCGGATGCCCGGGTACCTGGTCATCATGTTCGCCATCGACTGGCGGCTCGGGCTTATCGCCGTGGCGACGCTGCCGATTCACGCGCTGATGGCGACGCGCGTCAGGGGGCGGACGCAGGCGGCCGGCGCGCGAGTGCAGAGCGCGATGGGGCGCCTTTCGGCGGTGATGACAGAGCTGGTCGGCGGCGCCCGCGACGTGAAAGCCTTCAACCGGCAGGGGTGGGCAGGCGAACGGCTCGATACCGAGACCCGGGGCTTGTGGCGAGCGCGCGTTCGGGTCGCGCTGCTCGAGAGCCTGGGGCAGATGTCGCACCTGGCCTACTGGACAGCGTTAATCGCGATCTGGGCGTTTCTGGCCGACGCGGTCGTCGCCGGGACGGTGGCGGTCGGGTTCCTGGTGGCCTCCGGCCAGTATCTGCTGCAAGTCGGCGGGCCGGTGCGGAACACGTTGAACGACTTCGTCCAGATCCAGGTCGTGCTCGGCACCGCCCGTCGGGTGTTCGGGTTCCTGGACACGCCGCGAGAGCTCGACGACGAGGCCGGACGTTCGTTGGCGGTATCGCGCGGCGAACTCCAGGTCGAGAGTGTCGAGTTTTCCTACGGCGAAGAAGACGTGCTGCGCCAGGTGTCGTTTGCCGCCTCACCCGGTGAGCGGGTGGCCTTGGTCGGACCGAGTGGGGCGGGCAAGTCGACACTGATCAGCCTGATGCTCAAGTTCTACGAACCGCGCGCCGGTCAAATTGCCATCGACGGGCAGGACATTCGCGACGCCAGTGCGGCAGCGGTGCGTCAGAGCATTGGCGTGGTGTTTCAGGACGCCACGCTATTCGACGGATCGGTCTCGGAAAACATCTCGCTTGGGCGCGAAATGGTCACCGAGGCCGACGTCCGCCGGGCCGCGGTGCTGGCCAACGCCGACGACTTCATCACCGCCCTGGAGCACGGCTACGACACCAACATCGGCGAGCGTGGCGTGAGGCTGTCGGGTGGACAGGTACAGCGCATCGCCATTGCCCGCGCCATCGTCGGCGATCCGCGCATCCTGGTGCTGGATGAGGCCACGTCGTCGCTGGACGCCGAGTCCGAGTGGCTGGTGCAGCAAGGACTCGAGCGGGCGTCCGCGGGGCGCACCACGCTCGTGATCGCGCACCGACTCGCGACGGTGCGTCAAGCCGACCGCATCGTCTTCCTCGACGGCGGGCGCGTGCGGGACGCCGGGCGGCACAATGAGCTCTACGAGCGCAGCGACCACTACCGTCGGCTCTGCGACCTCCAACTGCTTCGCGGCGAAGCGTCGAGTCCGGCCTAGGAGCGGCGGGGAGCGACTTGGTGCCCCTGCGCCGTGACGGTTCGGCTATTGTGCGCCCGGCAGCGTGGGCAAACCCTTGGACCCGCATATGAGAATCCTGGTCGTGAACGACGACGGCATCCAGGATCGGGGACTGTGGGCGCTGGCGGAGGCGCTGGAGCCCCTGGGCGAGGTGCGCGTCTACTCGCCGGATCGCAACTACAGCGGCGCCGGAATGTCCGTCGCGCTCACGCCCGAGTTCCATTTGCAGCGCGCGGGGCCGCCGGAGGGCATCCGCACGAGTGTTCCCGGATACACGGCGGACGCTTCGCCGGCCAACCTGGCGGCTTTGGGATGCGCCATCGGCTTCGATCGCGAGCCGGACGTGATCGTGTCCGGCATCAATCCCGGCTGGAACACGGGCGTGCAGGGCTATGTGAGCTCGGGAACCATGGGCGCGGCGCGCGTGGCGCTCGATCGCGGGTTCACCGGCATCGCCGTATCCCACACGCCGCAATCGCCGGAGGACAAGCGGGCCATCGCCGCCGCCGTGGCGCGCTTCGTCGCCGCGGCCAATGCGCATGGCGTCCTGAAACAGCCGCTGCTGGTCAACATCAACACGCCCGAAAGGTTCGCGGCCACTGAGCCGGTTTGGCTCACGCGGCCGGCGCGGTTCACGCTGTTCGAGGGTCTGCGGCCCACGGAAGAGCCGATCGTCGAGGGCAATCGGATCACCGTCCGCGTGGAATACGGCAGGATCTTCGACGGCCCCGGCACCGATGACGACGAGACGGCGGCGCTGAAGGCCGGCGCGGTGTCGATCTGCGTCACCGATCCGTTCACGGCGGAAGTGATGTTTGACGGCCCGTGGCCAGCGATCGCCCGTACGTTTTCGCCCGCCGCCAGGCCCGTGCCCGACGCCCCGGCCCCGTGACGAGACCGGTACATATCCCCTCCGTCATTCCGGCGAAGGCCGGAATCCAGTCCGGTCGAACCTCGAAGCGCACCGGATGCTTGGCGTCGGGCGGGTCTGAGACCCGCCCCTTCAGGCTGATGCAAACGCCTCATTGCGACCAAATGACGAAGTGGAGCACTCATGACCCCCAGGCTTGACGAGCTGCGCCTCCGGCTGCGTGAGGTCGGCGACCTGCGCGCGGCGGCGGCGGTGCTGCACTGGGACCAGACCACCTACATGCCGCCGAAGGGCGCGGCATCCCGCGGGCGGCAGATCGCCACGCTCGAACGGCTGGCGCACGCCGCGTTCACGGACGCCGCCATCGGCTCGTTGCTCGACGACTTGCAACCATATGCGGACGGCTTGCCGCCGGAGCATCCCGACGCCGCCTTGATCCGCGTCACGCGGCGCGACTACGAGCGCGACGTACGCGTGCCGGCCGACTTCGCCGCCGCGCTCGAAGAGCATGCGGCGGCCTCCTATGCCGCCTGGATCAAGGCGCGGCCCGCCGACGACTTTTCCGCCGTCCGGCCCGTGCTCGAGCGCACGCTGGATCTCAGCCGGGAGCTGTCGAACTTCACGCCAAACGTGGAGCACGTCGCCGACCCGCTGATCGACCGCCAGGACCCGGGCATGACCGCCTCCGAGATTTCGGCCTTGTTCGCGGCGCTGCGCGCGCGGCTGGTTCCCCTGCTGCGGCAGATCGCCGCCGCGGGTGGGAACGACGACTCCCCGGTCCGCCAGCACTTTCCCATCGGCAACCAGCGCGAATTCGCCCGCCGCGTGGTCGCGCTGATGGGCTTCGACTTCGACCGCGGCCGCATCGACGACACGGCGCATCCGTTCATGACCACCTTCGCGTCGGACGACGTGCGCATCACCGTGCGGGCCGACGAGCATTTCCTCGGCGAGCATCTCTTCAGCGCCATGCACGAGGCCGGCCACGCGCTCTACGAGCTGGGCGTGGATCCAGCGTTCGAGGGCACGCCGCTCGGCGACGGCGCCTCCAACGGCATGCACGAGAGCCAGTCGCGGCTCTGGGAGAACTTCGTGGGGCGCGGCCTGGACTTCTGGGAAGGGCAGTACGCGCAC
This sequence comes from Chloroflexota bacterium, assembly GCA_026708035.1. Taxonomy (NCBI): domain Bacteria; kingdom Bacillati; phylum Chloroflexota; species Chloroflexota bacterium. The sequence continues at coordinate 4,156 of JAPOVQ010000007.1, forward strand.
TTGCAGGCGACGTTTCCGGACCAATTGGGATCGGTGCCGCTGGATGAGTTCTATCCCGCGATCAACTACGTGCAGCCGTCGCTGATTCGCACGGACGCCGACGAAGTCACCTACAACCTGCACGTGATGCTGCGATTCGACCTGGAGTTGGAGCTGCTCGACGGGCGGCTGGACGTGCGCGACCTGCCGGAGGCCTGGCGCGCGCGCTACTCCAGCGACCTAGGCGTCGAGCCGCCGGACGACCGCGACGGCGTGCTGCAGGACGTGCACTGGTTCCACGGCACGATCGGCGGGGCGTTTCAGGGCTACACGCTGGGCAACCTCATCAGCGCCCAGGTCTTCGCCGCTGCTCGACGAGCGCTGCCGGACCTGCCCGAACGCATCCGCCACGGCGACCTGACGACGCTGCACGACTGGCTGCGGCACTCGATCTACGGCCATGGTCGCGTGTTTACGGCTTCCGAACTCGTGCAACAGGTCACCGACGCTCCAATCGGCGTCGACGCCATCATGGACCACCTGTCCCGCAAATACGGCGAGATTTACGGTCTGGCCTAGCCGACCGCCGGTAGTTCGCCCGCACTGACCGCCCGCAGACGCTAGGAATGCTCTGAAAAAGCCCATCGAATCGGTCCCGATCCGTTCGCCCTGAGCTTGTCGAAGGGCCGTTCATGGTTTGACAAGCTCACCACGAACGGCTTGGGGCGCGCTTCAGGGGTTTATTCAGAGATTCCCTAGGTGTAGGGGCGCCCCTTGTGGGCGCCCGCCTGCGCCGCCAACTTTGGGAAAACGCGATCGGCACGCTTCGAGCCTTGACGACCGGCCCGCCCGCGCTCACCATCGGGTCCAAGGAGGCCCGCCATGGTCACCACCACGCTACCGGAAGCCGACGCCCGCACTGAATCCGAAGCCAAGACGCAACTCAAGCTCATCGACGCCGACGTCCACAACTACGTCAACTCCATCGACGAGCTGCTGCCGTTCCTGGCGACGCGCTGGCATGCCTACATCGAGCAATCGGGATTCGAGGCGCCGGGAGGCAATATCTACCCGCGCCTCTATGAGAATGCGGCGCGCCGCGACTCTTTCCCGCCCAGCGGCTGCTTGCCCGGCGGCGACCCGGATTTCGCCCGCGACCAGCTCCTGGACGGCTGGGGCATCGACGCCGCCATTCTGAATCCGCTGTATGTCGCGTCGTCGTTGCGCAACCTCGATTTCGCCAACGACCTCTCGCGCGCGGTGAACGAACTGACGGCCGCGCGCTGGCTGGACCACGACCCCCGCTGGCGTGGATCGATTGTCGTCAACGTCGAGGACCCCGACGCGGCCGCCGCCGAGATCCGCCGCGCCGGTCGGGACCCGCGATTCGTGCAGGTGCTCCTGATCGTCCGCGCCGTCGAGCCCTATGGCCGGCGGCGGTATCGCCCCATCCTCGCCGCGGCCAGCGACATGGGCCTGCCGCTGGGGATTCACTTCGGGGGCAACCCCGGGCCCATCACCGCCACGGGCTGGCCGTCGTTCTACATCGAGGACCACACGGGCATGCCGCAGGCCTTCGAGGCCCAGGTGCTCAGCCTTGTGGCCGAGGGCGTGTTCGAGAGCTTCCCCGATCTGCGGGTGGCGCTGGTCGAGGGCGGTTTTGCCTGGCTGCCGGCGCTGATGTGGCGCTTCGACAAGAACTACAAGGGGCTGCGGGACGAGGTCCCCTGGCTCAAGAAGCTGCCCAGCGAGTACATCCGGGAGCACTTCCGGGCAACCACGCAGCCGATGGAGGAGCCGGACGACCCGCGCCACCTGCTGCAGATCATGGACATGATCGGGCGCGACGATTTCCTGATGTTCGCCACCGACTACCCGCACTGGGACTTCGACGCGCCCGACCGGGCGGTGCCGTCCATCGTTCCGGACGACATGCGCGAGGGCATCATGTCCGGCAACGCGGCGGCGTTTTATGACTTCGACCGCGCATGACGTCGGGGCGCTCGCCGATTTCGGTGTGCGCTGCGCGCGCCGCGTGCAAATCGGACGCCACGCCGTCGTCGTGGTCCGCTGGGGTGACGAGGTCTACGCCCTGCGCGACACCTGCGCCCACCAGGGCGCGCGGCTGTCCAACGGCACGCTGGGACATCACGTCACCGCCGCCGCGGCCGGAGCTCCCTTCATTCTCGACCCGGATTCACGCGTGCTTCGCTGTCCCTGGCACGGCTGGCAATACGACCTCTGCACGGGCCGCTCACTGCACTTTCCCGACCGTGCCCGCGTGAGGACCTATCCCGCTCGCGTCGCCGATGGCCGCGTCTACGTGGACCTCGGCTAGCACGGACGCTGCGGTGGAGGCGGCCGTCGCTGCGATTCGATCGTCGCGAGCCATGGTGGCGCTGGCGATCACCGGCGGGGGTTCGGGCGTCATCCCACGCCTGCTGACGCGTCCCGGCGCCTCGCGCACCGTGCTGGAGGCGCAGGTGCCATACGGTCGTCGCGCGCTGACGGAGTTGCTTGGGGCGGAGCCGGCGTCGCGCTGCTCGGCAGAGACCTCGCGCGAGCTGGCGCAGGCCGTGTATCAGCGGGCGCTGCGGCTGCGTGAGACGTCCCATGTACCGGTGCTCGGGCTGGGCGCTACCGCCGCCCTGGTCACCGACCGTGCGCGCAATGGCTCACACCGTGTCCACGTCGCCGTCGTCGATGGCTTTCAGTGCTGGGAAGCGACGGTTCGGCTGCGCAAAAACGCCCGCACGCGCGCGAAAGAGGAGGCGGTTGCCGAGCATGTCATTCTCGGCGCCCTGGCAGAGGCCATGGCCGGCAGCGACGTAGATGCCGCCCCTGACTCGGATGAACGCCTGTGCATCGACACGGTGCCACTGGCCCATCCGTGCGACATCATCGCGGGCGGTGAGCAGCCCTGGGCCACGGTCGACACGACTGGCGGCACACGCGCGGGCGGACCGTTGCCAGGGATTGTCCTGCCCGGGTCGTTCAACCCGCTGCACGAAGGCCACGCCGCGCTGCTCGAAGCCGCGCGCCGCCGTTCGACCGGCGTCGCGGCCTACGAAATCTCCATCACGAATGTGGACAAGCCGCCACTCTCAGCCGCCGAGCTCAATGCGCGGCTGGTGCAGTTTCGCGGTCGAGCGCCGGTGGTGCTCACGCGCGCTCCAACCTTCGTCGAAAAGGCCCGGCTGCTGCCCGGCACGGCGTTCGCGGTGGGGGCGGATACCGCCGCCCGCATCCTCGAGCCCCACTACTACGGCGGCGCGGAGGGGCTGGCGCAGGCCTTGGCGGAGCTGCGCGAGCTCGGCACCCGCTTTCACGTGGCCGAGCGGCGCGTGGGCGACAGGCTCCTCCGGCTCGACGACCTGCAGGCGCCGCCGTCGGCTGCCGACATGTTCGAGGCCATTCCCGGCTCGGAGGTTGGAGTTGACATCTCGTCCACCGAATTGCGCGGGCGGAGTGGGGCCTAGACGCGCTTACGGCCGTCGATCGCTTCGAGTCGCCACGGAATCGTCATGCCGCACGCCGTGCTGAATCTCAAGGCGTAGTGCGTGTTCCCCGCCGCTTAGATTTCTCGCTTCGCTCGAAATGACATCGGCGGGATGAATTGACATTGGTAGGTCGAGGCCGAGGCACCGGGTACCATCGGCCATCCGCATCTGTGCCGTTGCGACCTGGGGGACCGTGGCCGCCGACAACGCCCGCCCCCCGCCGCAGCCCGAGTACGCCACGTTGCGTCGTCCCGCCCGCACCCGCGATTCCGGCCCGCGCGTCGTCGTGCGACCCGGCACGGCCTCCGATTGGGCGGCGTGCTGGGCCATGGACGTGTCTTTCGAGACCGACCATGTGTGGCAGCTGCAGACAAGCGCCCAGGCCGACGTGTCAATGGTCGGCTTCGTGCAAGTGCGTCTTCCCCGCACCATCACCCTGCGCGATCCGCTGTGGGGTGGGTCGGCCGATCCGCCGCAACCGGAGCGGGGATCCCTGATCGTGGCCGAGGCCGGTGGCGGCGTCGATGGCTTCGCCCTCGTCGTGCCCGACGGGCCGCGCGCCGTGGACACGCTATGGATGTTGGCGGTTCGCCAGCGCGCCCGCAGGGGCGGCCTGGGTGCACGTCTGGCGCGGGCGGCGGTCGAGGCGGCTCGCGCCAGCGGTCGCCGCGCCCTCTGCGCCACCGTCCAGGCCCGGAATTTCCCCGCCATTCGCACGCTCCAGGCGTCGGGATTCGTGCTCACGGGCTATGACGAGCAGTACTACCCCTCGAACGACGTGGGCCTGCGCTTCGCCCATCGCCTGGCCCCCAACGGCGCCGGTCGCCGCCCGGGGAATCGGTCGCCCGGGAGCCCATAGCCCACGCATCACTGCGAGCGGCGGGTATTCTGCCCCTGCCGCCTCCCGTCGGGGTGCTGCGGGCCAGGGTGAGCCACGAATGTCCAGCGGGATAGGACTTGGCCTCCTCGGCGTTGGCAACGTCGGCTCGGCGGTCGCGCGCCACGTTCACGCGCGCGCCGCCATGCTCGAGCGGCAGCTCGGCCGCCCGATCACCGTGCAGCGCGCGCTCGTGCGCGATCCAAACAAGCCGCGCGACGCCTCGATTCCCGCCGATCGCCTGACCACCGACGCGGCGTCCGTGATCGACGATCCCAAGGTCGACGTCATCGTTGAAGTCCTGGGCGGCGTCGAGCCCGCGCAGCAATACCTGCGCCGCGCGCTCGAAGCCGGCAAGCACGTCGTCACGGCCAACAAGGAGGTCATGGCCGCCCACGGGGTCGATCTCTTGCAGCTTGCCGCCGACCGCGGACTCGATCTCTACTTCGAGGCCAGCGTCGGCGGCGGCATCCCGCTCATCGGCCCGTTCCGGCAGGACCTGGCGGCCAACGAGATCGAGGAAGTCCACGCCATTCTCAATGGCACCACCAACTACATCCTTTCCCAGATGTCCGAGCACGGTCAGGGCTACACCGACGCGCTGGCCGAGGCGCAGCAGTTGGGCTATGCCGAGCCGGACCCGACCAACGACGTCGAGGGTCACGACACGGCATTCAAGCTGGCCATTCTGGCGACGCTCGCATTCAGAAGTCGCGTCGCGCCGGAAGATGTCTTTCGGGAAGGCATAACGCAGATCACCCAGGCCGACTTCACCTATGCCGCGGAGCTGGGCTACAGCATCAAGCTGCTGGCCATCGCCAAGCGACGCGGCGACACGATCGAAGCCCGCGTCCATCCCGCGCTGGTGCAGCGCGACTTTCTCCTGGGACAGGTCGAGGGCGTCTACAACGCGGTGCGCATCTCGGGCGATCTGGTGGGACGCGCAATGTTCATGGGCCGCGGCGCCGGTCCCGAGCCCACGTCCAGCGCCATTGTCTCCGACCTCATCGACCTCGGGCACAACATCCGACGGGCGGCGCACAACCGGATACCCGTGCTCCTGGACCGGCCGGTGCGCGTGCTTCCCATCGAAGAGGTGCTCTCGCGCTACTACCTGCGTCTCTGGGTCAAGGACCGTCCCGGAGTGCTGGCGCGCATCGCGGCCATCTGCGGCGAGCACGCCATCAGCATCGCTTCGGTGCTGCAGAAGGAAGTCGACCCCGACGCCCGGCGCGCCGAGCTGGTGCTGCTCACCCACGACGCCCGGGAAGCCGACTGGCGGCCGGCCATCAAGCGCATCACCGAGCTGGATGTGGTGCCGGAAGTCGCCAGCGTGATCCGGATCGAAGACCTGCTCGAATGACGCTCAGCGTCCCGGCGGGCGTCATTGAACGCTACCTCGAGTTCCTGCCGTTTGCGGGCGCCGCCCCGGACCTGACCATCGGCGAGGGCGGCACCCCGCTGGTGCGCGCGCCGGTCCTGGAGGCCCGAACCGGCATCCGCGAGGTTTGGCTCAAGCTCGAAGGCTGCAACCCCACCGGGTCCTTCAAGGACCGGGGCATGGTCGTTGCCGTGGCCAAGGCGCTGGAGGCCAAGGCGCGCGCACTCATCTGCGCCTCCACCGGAAACACCGCCGCGTCGGCCGCCGCCTACGGGGCCCGCGCCGGCGTGACGACGGTGTGCGTGGTGCCGCACGACTCCACCGCATCGGGAAAGATGGCGCAGACCCGGATGTTCGGCGCGCGGGTCGTGGCCGTGACCGGTACGTTCGATCACGCGCTGACCATCGTGCGCCGGCTGGCCGAACGCGACGGTGTGGAGCTCGTCAACTCGGTCAACCCCCACCGGCTGGAGGGACAAAAGACGGCGGCGTTCGAGATCGTGGACGCGCTGGGCGATGCGCCGGATGAGCTGTATTTGCCGGTGGGCAATGCCGGAAACATCGCCGCCTATTGGCGTGGGTTCGTTGGCTACCGGGAGGCCGGGCGGGCGACGAAGACCCCGGTGCTCCGAGGATTCCAGGCCGAGGGCGCGGCGCCGATGGTGCTTGGGCATCCCATCGACGACCCGGTCACCCAGGCGTCGGCCATCCGCATCGGCAATCCGGCCAACTGGGACGAGGCGGCGGCAGCGCGCGATGCCTCCGACGGATCGATCGAAGCCGTGCCCGAGCCGGCGATCGCCGAGGCCTATCGACTGCTCGCGCAGGAGATGGGCGTGTTCGTCGAGCCCGCCTCGGCCGCCGGGGTGGCGGGCTTGCTGCAACGGCGGGCGGGCGGCCCCGCCTCACCGGAGCGCGTCGTGTGCGTGCTCACCGGGTCCGGACTGAAAGACCCGGACACCGCCCTGCGCGAGTCCGACGAGCCGATCACGACGCCCCCCGACCTCGATGCCGTGACGCGCGTGCTGGGGTGGTCGGACTAGGCCGAATTCATCCATCTCGAGCGAGCGGCTCGCAGGGCGCACGGCATTTGCTGGCGCTCGGCGCGCCGCCTTAATATCGGGCCGCGCCGGCTGTGCCGCCGATAAGGCTTGGGAGTTCCACAGGATGGGGCAGGAAGACACCCGCGAACGATCCGATCGAATCCGCCGCGAAGTCCGCGATCTGACCGACAAGGGACTATCGCCGCAGGAAATCCTGTCGCTGTTCTATATGCGGGGCAAATGGCGCAGCCGCCTCTCTGAGGAAACCCAGCCCGAAAACTCCCCCAGCGAAATCGGTCGCGACTAGCCGGCCAGCAGGTCGTTCCAGCGGGCGGTCACCTGCGTCCGCAGCTCCTCCGGCGAGCCGTTGTTGTCGAGGCGCACGATGGGCCGCTCAGGACGGAGTCCCCGAAACGCCTCGGCCTTCTCATCAGGATCAGCCTGCATCGCCAGGCGGGCCCGAATCTGATCGGCTGAGAGACGTCCGCTGGCGACGACGCGCTCGACCAGCAACTCCGAATCGGCCTCGACGAGCCAGAGCCCGTCCAACCGACCGCCGGAAGGACCCTCGACCACGTTGATGGCTTCGATGAACGTGGCGGGCGCGTCGGTAGCTTCAGCCAATAGGGCGTCGGTCACCTCGCCGACGGCCGGATACAGCAGATCCTGCAGCAGCGTGAGTTGTTCCCGATCCGCGAACACCTCCCGCGCCACGGCGGCGCGGTCGATGCCGCCGTCGGCCCGCCGCGCCGCCGGAAACGCGGCGCGCACCTCTCGCATCACTGCCGCATCCGACTCCAGCAGCGTGCGAACCGTCGCATCGGAGTCAATCACCCGCGCGCCAAGCGCCCGCAGCATCGCGCCCACCGTCGACTTGCCCGCGCCGATGTTGCCGGTGAGTCCCCAGACCGGATGCTTGGCCATTGGCTAGCCTGCGTCGCGCAGGATCGGCCACTTTCGGCGCCGAGCAATCAATTCGAGACGCGCGTTGGGCCACACCGCCACGGGGTGGCCGACGAGTTGCAGCAGGTCGAGATCGCGCTCCGTATCGGCGTAGGCCAGGCTGCGCGCGAGGTCAATCGGCCGCTCGGCGTCCTGATCCATGGCCATGACTCGCCGCACTTTCTCCGCGCCCGTCACCGTGTCGCCAATCACCCGACCCGTGACCTGGCCTGCGGAAACTTCCACTCGGGTTCCAACCACCACGTCGAATCCCAGCGCCTCTTGCACGGGCGCCAGGAACGGCTCGTAGGTGGCGGACACAAGCGCGGTGCAATAGCCATCAGCCTTGTGCTGGCGCACCATCTCGGCCACCCGCTCGCGCATGGACGGACGGAAGGCGGTTTCCCACGCATGCTGCACGAGGGCGGCGAGCTCCCGCTCGTCCATCCCACGCACTGTCGCCCACGCGGCCGGCATCCAGCACCGCACCATGAAATCCGCGCTCACCAGGCCGACCTTACTCGCGAGGATGACGGGCAACTGGCGCGCGATCATCCGCGCCTTGCGACGTCTCCACGCGCTGCGTCCGCCCATCCACGACTCGATGGCCTGCCACACCTCGCCGGTGACGAGGGTGCCATTGAAGTCGAAGATCGCGGCGGCTTGCGGGGCTGGGGCTTGGTCTGGCATCGATGTGGCGCGGCGCTGACGTGACGCAGCGGCAATGTCCCACACGAGCCTCCGGCGGGCATGTGTCCAAGATCACCGTGAGCCGCGTCTATAGTTGCCTTGAGGTCTCGGCGAGGCGGATCAGGGAGCCTCATCTGCGCCAGGCGCACACCACGCCTCCAGATTCGACCAGACCGGACTCCCGCTTTCGGAGACCCTTGCATAATTGGCTGACATGCCGCCGCCAAGCATCGGTTCACCCTCACCCTAGCCCTCTCCCATCAAGGGAGAGGGGATCGGGCCCGCTCGCCAACTGACGCTGGAGGATTCACGCAGCGACTCCTTTCGTGGGCATGGCGGAGGGCTTAGCAAGGGACTCTCGCAGGGGGAAATCTCGTCGGTGACCATGACTCGCACTCACACGCCGCCCGGCACTGACCAGCAAACCCTGGCGAGGGCCATGCGCCGGGCCGTCGCCCTTGCGCGCGCCGCGCGGGGGCGCACCAGCCCCCTGCCGCCCGTGGGCGCGGTGGTCGTGCAGGGCGACCGCGTGGTGGGCGAGGGGGCGACCGCTCCGCCCGGCGGACCGCACGCCGAGGTGAACGCGCTCGCCGCGGCGGGCGAGCGGGCCCGGGGCGGCACGCTCGTCGTGACGCTGGAGCCCTGCAATCACGTGGGGCGAACTCCGCCCTGCACGCAAGCCATCCAGCGTGCGGGGATCGCCCGCGTGGTCGTCGGCGCGCGCGACCCGAATCCCCACGTTTCGGGAGGCGGCCTGGAAGCGTTGGCGGCCAACGGCATCGCCACGGACGTCGGGCTGCTCGACCGCGAGGCCGAGGCGCTCATCGCGCCGTTTGCGACCCTGGTGACGCGCGGCCGCCCGTTCGTCACGGCAAAATGGGCGATGACGCTCGACGGCAAGATCGCCGGCCCGCGCGGCGGCGAACCGATTACCAGCGTCGAGGCCAGGGCCGAGGCGCACCGCCTGCGGGACCGCGTGGACGCGGTGATCGTGGGAGCGGCCACCGCGCGCATCGACGACCCGCGGCTCACGGTGCGGCCCGCGCCGGCCGATGGACGCCAACCGCTGCGCGTGGTCCTCGACTCGGCGGGTTCGCTGGCATCCGACGCGCGCATGCTCGGCGAGGTCGGGTCGACCGTGGTCATGACCGCGCGCGAGTCCGCCGCCGACCGCGCTCGACTTGAACGTGCCGGAGTCGAGGTCGTGCGGGTCGCCGGCGGACCGGAGGGCCGGGTCGACCTTGCCGATGCGCTGAAGACCTTGGGCACGCGCGGCTTGGCCCACGTACTGGTGGAAGGCGGATCGCGCCTGCTCGGCGCGCTCGTCGCCGCCGACCTGTTCGACGAAGTCGTGGTGTTCATCGCGCCGCGCGTGATGGGTCCCGGCGTCCCGGCGCTGGAACCCCCGCCCGAGGCGAGCCGCTTCCCGCCGCGGACGCTCGTCGAGCCCCGCGTGCGGCAGCTAGGACCGGACATCATGCTGCAAGGTCGGCGACCAGCAGCCGAGGGCGGCTGAGCCATGTTCACCGGCATCGTCGAGGCGATGGGCAAAGTGGTCGAGATTGACACCAGCGGATCCGTGCACCGCCTCGTCGTCGCCGCGCCGGTGCTCGGCGAGGGCGTGGCCATCGGCGACAGCGTGGCGCTCAACGGCGTATGCCTCACGGCGGTGCAGGTCGAGGACGAGCGGATGACCGTCGAGGTCGTGCCGGAAACACTGCGCCGCACGAATCTGGGCTCGCTCGAGATTGGCGACGTCGTGAACGTGGAGCGCTCCTTGCCAGCCGACGGCCGCTTCGGCGGACACATCGTGCAGGGACACGTGGATGCCACCTGCACCGTCACCAAGCGCGAGCCGGACGGCGCCGGCGAGATGGTGACCTTCAGCCTGCCGCCCGAGCACGCGGCGCAGGTCGTCCCCAAGGGCTTTGTCGCCCTCGACGGCGTGAGCCTCACGGTGGTCGATGCGTCGGCCGAGGAATTCCGCGTGACGCTGATTCCCCACACCCGCAAGCTGGTGACCCTGGGGGCGGCGAAGGTCGGATATCGCGCTAACCTCGAGGTGGACGTGCTGGCAAAGTACGTGGAGCGCGCCATGTCCGCGATGCCGCCGGAGGCCGCGCTGAGCCGCGCGCAGCTCCAGGCGTCGGGACTCCTGGACGTGGAGACTGAGGAATGACCGGGACCGAGATCGAGGCCGTGATCGACCACATCGCCGCAGGCGGGATCGCTGCGGTGGTGGACGACGGCCGCGATCCGCCGGACGTGGACCTCGTGGCCGCCGGCTCGACCCTGACCGAGGCGAAGCTGGCCGAGATTCGCGCCCTCACTACCGGCCAACTGCACACGCCCGTGGCGCCGGAGCGGCTCGACGCGCTGGGCATCCCGCTCATGATCGAGACGGAGGCCAATCCCGTCGCTCGCTCGGCCGCATTCACCGTTACCGTGGATCTTGCCGACCAGGCGCCGCAGCCCGGCTCGCTGCCGGGCGTGGTGGGCACCATCCGCGCCCTGGCCGATGCGTCACGCGACGCGGCGGCGTTTCGCAAGCCGGGCCACGTGGCGCCGCTTCGCGGGCGCAGCGGCGGGGTGCTGCGGCGCTTCGGCCACACGGAAGCCGCCATCGATCTGGCGCGCCTGGCGGAGTTGCCGCCGGTGGCGGTGCTCACCGCGCTGCACACGTCCGAGGGTCGCGCCGCTCGTCCGGAAGATGCCGTAAAGCTCCTCGAAGGCCACGACATCCCCTCGATCGCGATCAGCGAGATCGTGCGCCATCGCCGGCTCAACGAGCGCGTGGTGATTCGCGGCGCGGAAGCGGCGCTGCCGATGGCCGGCGGGACCTTTCGCGCGATCGCCTTTCGCGACACCACGACGAACGAGGACCACGTGGCCTTGATCAAGGGCGCCGTCGCCGGGGGAAGCCCGCCGCTGGTGCGGGTGCATTCCGAGTGCCTCACCGGCGACGCGTTCGGCTCGCTGCGGTGCGACTGCGGCGACCAGCTCGCCGCCGCCACGCGGCGCATCGAGGCCGAGGGCCGCGGCGTCGTGCTCTACATGCGCCAGGAGGGACGCGGGATCGGGCTCGCCAACAAGCTGCATGCCTATCAACTGCAGGACGACGGCCTGGACACCGTCGAAGCCAACCACCATCTCGGATTCGCCGTGGACCTGCGCGACTACGGCGTCGGCGCCCAGATTCTGCGCGACCTTGGCCTGCGCGAGCTGCGCCTTCTCACCAACAATCCCAAGAAAACGGAGGGATTCCGCGCTTACGGGCTACACGTGGTCGAACAGATTCCGCTCACCGTCGAGCCGGGGGAGCATAATCAGCGGTACCTGGAAACCAAACGACAGCGAATGGGCCATGGCGTCTGATCAAGACTCGGCGCTGACCGACGGCGAAGTCATCGAGCCGCGACTCGACGGCGCGGGGCTTTCGGTGGGCATCGTCGCCGCCCGGTTCAATGAGTTCTTCACCACGCACCTGCTCCGCGCCTGCCAACGTGAGCTGCGCCGGCACGGCGTGGCCGACGAGGACGTGATCGTCGCCTGGGTGCCCGGGGCCATGGAGCTGCCGATCACGGCGCGCGAGCTCATTGCCTCGCGCGACGTGGACGTGGTGGTGTGCCTAGGGTGCATTGTTCGAGGCGAGACGACCCACTACGACCACGTGGCCCAGGAATCGGCCCGGGGCATCGCTCGCGCCGCGCTGGATACCGGAACGCCCGTGATCTACGGCGTCGTGACGGCCGAGACGCTGGCGCAGGCCGTGGATCGCAGCGGATCGCGCGCCGGGAATCGCGGCGGCGACGCGGCGCTGGCGGCGATCGAAATGGCGCGGGTGCTGGCCGAAGTCCGCCAGGGCCGTCCAGTGGTTCCCGCCGCCGAGCTATGACCGCGGCGGCCGTCACGGCCTATGCGCCGCAGGCGGCGTCGGCGATGACGGCGGCGGCGCGGGACTTCCTGGAATCGCTCGGCGCGGCGCAACGGGCGGAGGCCATGTTCCCGTTCGTCGGGGACGAGCGCTTTGTCTGGCACTACACGCCGGTGCCGAGGAACGGCCTGTCGCTCAATGCCATGCAGCCGGATCAGCGGACCGCGGCCCTGGACCTGGTGGCCACGGGGCTGAGCCCGCGCGGCTGGCGCCAGGCCCAGCAGATCATGGCGCTGGAGACCATCCTGGACGAGTGGGAGCGCATACAGGGCCTACACGTGCGGTGGCTCCGCGATCCGGAGGAGTACCACCTCAGCGTGTTCGGCCAACCCGGCGACGACCGCTGGGCCTGGCGCGTGTGCGGCCATCACCTCTTGACCCACATCACCGTGGTGGCGGAGGCGCACCTGGCGTGCGTGCCGCTCTTCTTCGGCGCCAACCCGGCCGAAGTGCGCCACGGTCCCGAGAAGGGCCTGCGCATTCTGTCGGCGGAAGAGGACCTGGCGCGGGGCCTGCTCGCGCAGCTCACGCCCGACCAGCGCCGCGTCGCCGTGGTGGATCCGCAGGCGCCCGACGACATCCTCACCAAGAACTACCGCGCGATTCAGCCCGGCATGGCGCCCCAAGGGCTTGCCCTGGGCGACATGGCCCAGGCGTCGCGCGAGCAGCTCGTGCGGCTCATCCGGCACTACGTCGACCGCTCGGCCGGTGAGATGGCCGCCAACGCGTGGCGCGACATCGAACGCGCCGGGCTGGACGCCGTCACGTTCGCCTGGGCTGGCCCCCAGGAGCCGGGACACGGCCACTACTACGCCGTGGTGGGCTCAACCTTTCTGATCGAATATGACAACACCCAGGACGGCGCGAACCACGTTCACTCGGTGTGGCGCGACTTCACCAACGACTTTGGCGGTGACGTGCTGGCCGAGCACTACGCCGAGTCCGCCCACAACCACGGCCACGGGTAGGGCTAGGGAGGGTCTGAACAACTCCGCGCGATAGCACCGTCGTTGGCCATTCCCGATGCGCGGCCGAACGGCACAATCGGGAACGCCAGCCGCTGACCCCCATCCTAGCCTTCCCCCTTCCAGGGGGAAGGGATTGATTCAGTAGATTCCTAGACCTCACACGCCGAGGGCGTAGCCCTCGCGCCGCGGATCGGCGCCGCCTTCCAGCCACCCGGCCGCGGACCGCGCGACGCCTTGCATGCCGCCCATTGCTTGGTCGAACGCCTCAATCGTTTCCATGCGGTGGCCGCATGCGCGCAGCGCTTCGACCGCCTCCGGCCGTGCACGAGATTCGATCCGCACTAGGTCGCCGTCGTGGGCATGGAGGCGCGGCGCCTCGATCGCCGTTTGCACGTCACGGCCAAAGGCCAGCATGCCGACCAGGACTTGGGCCTGCGCCTGGCAGATCGTGTAGCTCCCCGGCGTGCCGAGGGCCAGCCGCGGCTCGCCGGTGCGGGTGACGATGGTCGGCGCGATAGGCAGGGACAGCGGCCGGCCGCCAGACAAATGGTTCGGGCTGGCCGGGTCGCGGTCGCCCCACTCCAGCAGGTTGTTCAGCACGATGCCCGTGCCGGGCACGACCAATCCGGAGCCAAACTTGCCGCCCAGGCTCTGCGTCAAGCAGACCAAGTTTTCCTCGGCGTCGCCGGTTGCCAGGGCCGTGGTGTGCTGCGGCGGGTGGACCTCGCCCCGATTGCTGGTGCGGCTTGCAAGGGCGGTTGCAGCCTCAACGCGCATGCGCGCAACGGCGTCGTCGGTGAGCAAGGCCATCAGCTCATCGCGCGGCGCGTTCGTGTGCCGGATTCGGGCAGTGGCGGCCGCCCGGATCGCCTTCACCAGCGCGTCCAGATTCGCCGGCCCGTCGCCCGACTCCAGATCGCTCTCCAGGATGCGCAGCGTGAGCAGCATCTGGATGCCTTCGCTGGTTGGCGGCGGCGTGTGCACCTGCGCGCCCTTGAACGGTGTGGACAGAGGCTCGGTCCAGCGGGGCTTCACGTCGCGCAGGTCGTCCTCGCCGATCCAACCGTCTTGCGACTGCACGTGCCGCGCCAGCGCCGCACCAAGGGGGCCGTCGTAGAGGGCGCCCGGTCCGTCGGCGGCAATCTGCTCCAGCGTCGCCGCCAGGTCGGGTTGCCGCAGCACCGATCCAGCGGGCGGCACCGTGCGGTCGGGGGTAAATGCGTCCAGCCACTCCGATTGGGCGGCGTGGCGCTCGATGCAGACTTCGAGGAACTCAATGGCGAACGGCGACAGCGGGTAGCCCTCTCGGGCAAGCTCGATGGCGGGCTGCAGCACCTCGGCCGGCGACTTGCTGCCGTACCGGCTCAGCAACTCCCACCAGCCGGCCAGGTTGCCGGGCGTGCCCGCCGTCTGAGCGGCGTTTACCAAGTCCTTCCCAACCCGCGCGCCCGTCTCGAGACGGCGCGGCACCGGCGGCACGAAGTCGAGCGCGCGGACGCGCCGTTCATCGGCCACGTAGCAGCAGGCCACGCCCATGCCGGCGAGGCCGGACATGTAGGGCTCCGCCACGCCCAGCGCCGCCGCCGTGGCCACGGCGGCGTCAAAGGCGTTGCCGCCGGCCATGAGCATCCGCACGCCGGCGACGGTTGCCAGCGGGTGCGCCGACGCCACCATGCCGCGCATCGACCGCACGGCCGGTCTGCCGCCGGAGGGGGTGGGCATGGCTCCGAGTTCCTCTCGGCGGGCGGCGGCTCCCAATGATCCGCCGTCAGGCGCGCGGTGTCACGCCTCCCCGCAATCGCCTACCATCGCCAGTGGCCGACGAACCGCTCGAATCGAGCCGCAATGGCGCCTGACGACTCTGTGACAGCCGATGTTTATGCCGATTTGGGGCTGGAGCGGGTAGTCAACGCCCGCGGCAATCAGACCGTGCTCGGCGGGTCACGCCTCTCTCCGCGCGTGCTGGCCGCCATGGAGTCCGCCAATGCGTCGTTCGTCGATTTGGACGCGCTGCTGACGCGCGTGGGCGAGTTGGTGGCGGAGATCCTGGGCTGCGAAGCGGCCTACCCGACCTCCGGCTGCGCGGCGGCCATGGTGCTGGGCACCGCCGCGTGCATGGCCGGCGACGACCAGGAGCTCATCGCCCAGCTTCCCGACACGACCGGCATGCGCAACAAGGTGGTGATCCAGGCACCCCAGCGCAATGAATACGACCGCATGCCAAGCGTGGCGGGGGCGCAGCTTGTGGTGGTCGAGCCGCGGGACTTCGAGGCTTCGCTCACGGACGACACGGCGGCCGCGTTCTTCGTGGCGTCGTACGACGGCCGGGGCGGCAGCGTTCTCATGTCCGAGGCGATCCCGATGGCGCACGCGCGCGGGATTCCGGTGATCGTGGACGCCGCCGGCAGCGTCAGCCCCCCGCAGCTCATGAACGAGACCGTGAGCACCGGCGCCGACCTGATCGGCTTTGGGGCGAAGTATTTCGGCGCGCCGAACTCCACCGGCCTACTGTGCGGCCGCCGCGACCTGGTCCAAGCCGCGGCGTTGCATGGCTTCATTGGCTTCGAGCTGCACGGCGGCAACGCGTTCGGCCGCGGCTTCAAGCTGGATCGAGCGGAAGCCGTCGCCGTGATCGAAGCGCTGCGCGAGTGGCGCAGCGGCGGTTACGAAGCCGTCCGCGACAGCAGCACCGCTCGCGCCCAGGCCCTGGTCGAGCAACTCGCCGGTGTGCCGGACATGACGGCGCGGGTGGACGCCGACTTTGGGCGGGCCGTCGTCACCTTCGACTCGGGAAGCGCGCACACGGCCGAAAGCGTAGCCGCAGCCCTAAGTGACAGTCACCCGCCGATCTGGGCGCGAGTAGAAGGCGTGGAACTCGCGTTCCAGACGAACACGCTCAGCGAAGACGATCTAACGATCGTCGCTGCGAGTCTGCGAGAGATCCTGAAGAGCTAAGCGCGGAAGCAATGCTTCCGTGCCGGCCGTCGGAGGTCTAGTAGCGCCCGCCGCCTCCGCCGCCGTAGCCGCCACCGCCGCCGCCGTAGCCGCCGCCACCGCCTCCGCCGCCGTAGCCGCCACCACCGCCGCCGTAGCCACCGCCACCGCTACGCGGGCGCGACTCGCGCGGACGCGCCTCGTTGACCGTCAGGGCCCGGCCCTGCAAATCGGACCCATTGAGAGCCTCGATCGCCTGGCGTGCCATTTCATCGTCCATCATCTCGACGAAACCAAACCCACGCGACTTTCCAGTCACGCGGTCCTTGATCACCGTGGCTCGGGTGATCTCGCCGTACCGTGCGAAGAGCTCATGGAGCTCGTCATCGGTCGTCATGAACGGCAAATTGCCTACAAAGATATTCATTCAGTCAAACCTTCCGCGGAACTCATGCGACGCTCGCCTGATCCGCCAACTTTGCCCGCCGCACACTCCGCGGTCGCAGCCAAGAATCTAACGTTGCAGGTTCCACGCGGAACCCGACACTTCGCAAACAGTACCACGGTATGCGGCGTTCGCCGCCACAATTTTGGAATGAATTTCGCGGGCGCCGGGAGATCGGCCAATCCCGGTCCGCGCGTGGGGCGGGCGTCTGGAGCCGGCTTGTCCGCGGCAGGCTGTTGCCAGCCGGCGTGGCGGACGGCCGCTAGCCGCCTCCGCCGCCGCCGGCGCGCACGCCGGCTTCGGTCATGGGGGTGGGGTCCAGCGCCGCCGACAGCTCGTCGGGCGGGATGTCTGTGAGCCGCGCCGCGACCTCCGGCACGCCCTCGCCCGTCGCGACGGCCTCCTTGGCGATCTCCGCCGCCGCCGCATAGCCGATGCGCGGCGCGAGGGCGGTCGCCAGCATGGTGTTCCGCTCCAGCCAGAAACGCAGCATGCGATCGTCGACCTCCAGCCCGCGAACCGCACGGGTATCGAACGCCCGCGTCGCGTTGGTCAAGACCTCGATGGACTGGCACAGGTTGTAGGCAATGCAGGGCATCATCACGTTGAGCTCGAGTTGCCCGGCCTCCGCGGCCCATTGGACGGCGGCGTCGTTGCCGAACACGTGGAAGCAGACCATGTTCAGGCACTCGGCCATGACCGGGTTGACCTTGCCAGGCATGATCGACGACCCCGGTTGCAGCGCCGGCAGCCGCAGCTCGGAGATGCCCGTCCGGGGACCCGACGCCAGCAGCCGGAAATCGTTGGCGATGCGACTCAGGTCGATGGCCAGCGCGCGCAGCGCCCCGGACAGCATGGCGAACCGCGCCATGCTCTGCATCGAGTAGAAGAGATTGTCGGCACGGCGCACGTCGAGCCCCGTGACCTCGGCGATGACGTCGATGACTTCGGCCTGGTATTCGGGCTCCGCGTTCAAGCCGCTGCCGACAGCGGTGCCGCCGAGACTGAGTTCCTGCACCTGGGCTTCGGCGTCGCGGATGAAGGCCGCGTCGCGCCGGATGGCCTCCGCGTAGGCGCCGAACTCCTGGCCCAGGCGCACCGGCGTCGCGTCTTGCAGGTGCGTGCGGCCCGACTTCACGATCCCGTCCCAGTCGCGCGCCTTCTCGTCGAACGCGTCCGCCAGGCCGTCCAGCGAAACGTAAAGGTCCTGCAGCAGCTTGAGCGCGGCCAGGGCGATGGCGGTGGGAATGATGTCGTTGGTCGACTGGGCCATATTTACGTGGTCGTTGGGGTGCACCGGCGCGTAGGCGCCGCGTTCGCCGCCCAGGAGCTCGTTGGCGCGGTTGGCGAGCAGCTCGTTCGCGTTCATGTTGTGCGAGGTCCCGGCCCCGGCCTGGAAGACGTCGACGACGAACTGATCCTGGTGCAGCCCGTCCGCCAGCACTTCATCCGCGGCCTGGACGATGACGTCCGCCAGATTCGCCTCTAGCCGGCCGGTGCGCTTGTGGGCGATGGCCGCGGCCTTCTTGATCACCACCGTCGCCCAAATGAACGCCGGGTGCGGTCCGATGCCGCTGATGTCGAAATTCTCAACCGCGCGCTGCGTCTGCACGCCGTAGAGCGCGTCGGCGGGAACCTCCAGATCGCCCAGGGGGTCCGTTTCGGTCCGTGTCGTCATCCGTCGTCCTTCCCGGTGGCGGGCTGTGGCGTGGCTGCGGGTGTCCCCAGTCCACGCAATCCGTCGATCACTGCGTCGCGAGCCTGCACCAGCACACGAAATCTTCCAAGGTCCGTGGGGGAAACGAGCTGAAAGACGGCTTCCCGCTCTCGCGCATAGTCCGCGACCGAAACGTTCAGACGGCGCTGCACCGCCGGCAGATGCTCGCCGATTCCCAGTGCCGTGAGGAAATCTCCCTGCGTGCCCAAGAGCGCCGCCGTCGCGCCGGCGCGTGCTCCCGCGTCGATGAGTTCGGAGAAGTTTACGTGCGCCGTCAGGTCCGATGCGCCCGGATCGGCCAACAGGTCCTCCGAGGCGCGGTGCTGGCGGTAGGCCAGCATCGTTCCCTGGCTGAATCGCGGGCCGTGCACGTCGGCCGCGAGACCTCCGTAGTCGATGCTGGTCATGACCCATTGTGCGGCGATACGACGGACGTTTGCGTAGACGTCGGACACCCCTTTGCGCATCTCGATGACTCCGCCGTCGGGAGTGCCTTGGCCGTAGCGCAACGCATAGTCTGTGGAGGCGCCGTCCACCGGAAAAGGCTCCAAGGTCAGGAGATGGTCGCTCAGGCCCACGCGCAGCTCGACCCAATGGCCGCGGTTGCGTTGCAGCAGCCGCACGGGCAGGGCGTCGAAGAGCTCGTTGCTGATGAATGCGGCGGCCGGGCCGGCGTCAATGGCGTCCAACGACGCCACGAAGGCAGCCGTCGGAACCTGTGTCCGGGCCCGCGCCCGTGCTTGGGCGGAGCGCTCGACACCCACGTAGGCGAGGTGCTCGCGCCAAGGGTGCTCCTGGGCGGCCGACGCAAGCTGGCGAGCCAGCGTGCCGTCACCGCAGCCAAGCTCCACCACCCGAAATGGCCGAGGCTTTCCAAGCGCCGTCCACACGTCGTCGAGGTGCCGCGCCAGGAGGGTGCCGAAGAGTTGCGGGTGCACGGTGACGCTGGTGAAGTAGTCGCCGGACCGCGACGGCGCGCGACTGTAGAAGCCGTGGAGTTCGTCGTAGAGGGACGCCGCCATGAATTCCGCGAACGAGATCGGACCCTCGGCGGCGATGCGCCGGCGAAGTGACTCGAGAAGGGGGCCGCGGGACGCTACTGCAGGTTCGAGACGACGATGACGAAGGCGATGATGAGGATCGCCACGGCGGCCCACACCGGCAACGACAACCCCAGCAGCGTGGAAGACGGCGAGCTCGGAGCAGCTTTGCGCGTGCGAGGCTCCGACGCGGCTCGCTCGCGCTCCGTCTGCTCACGCAGCCGGCGCAGATTCTCGCTGATCTTCGGTGCGAAGCGGCCGGACTCGTCGGGAGTGGCCGTCTCGGAACTCAGATCGGTTTCGGTCGTCTCGGGTCGAGGCAGCTTCTCGCCGCAGTTGATGCACAGCCAGGCGCCCTCAGTGTTCTGATGGCTGCACTCCGGACACCGCATATGCAACGCCCCGCAACGGCTTCCCCTGGCGGCCAATCCTAGCACTCGCCCTTTTCCGTGATCGGTGTGAAACGCGCCAATTGGAGCGTACAACGAGGCGGCAGGCGGCGGCTCGGTCGGTCCCAAAGGTCCCAGTCAATATGGCCGCGGCATGCATCGGGAGATGCCGAGGATCGCTGGGGCAATCCGACGCGTTCGTATAATCCCGCTTGCGCCGCCGCGTGCCGGTAACCAGTGGCGGCCCAAGCTTTCCTCAAGGAGCCCTGCCGCGTGCCGACCTACGAATACGAATGCACCGCGTGCGGCCACAATTTCGACCTGGTGCAGAAGTTCAGCGACGAGCCGGCGACCCAGTGTCCGGAGTGTCAGGGCCGTTTGCGCAAGGTCTTTCACGCGGCCGGCATCATCTTCAAGGGCGAGGGGTGGTACGCCACCGACAGCCGCTCCAGCGACGAAAAGAACAAGTTCAAGGACGACGGCAAGGCCCCGGCCGAGGCCGGCGACGCCGGCAAGGACGCGGCGGACAAGCCGACCAAGGATGGGGCGACCAAAGAGGCCCCTGCGAAGGAGACGGCGGCGGCCAAGTCCGACGCGAAGGCCGAGCCGGCGAAGGGCGCCGCGTCCGATTGAGGCGCGATCTCCATGCGCGTCGTCATCCAACGAGTTTCGCGAGCCCGTGTGTCCGTGGGCGGCCGCGAGGTGGCGGCCATTGGTCCGGGACTCCTGGCATTGGTCGGCGCGGCGGAGGGCGACGGTCCCGACGACGTTCGCTATCTCGCGGAAAAGGTCGCCAATCTGCGCATCATGCCGGACGCGGACCGGCGCATGAATCGCTCGGTGCTGGACACGGCCGGCGCCGTGCTGGTGGTGTCGCAGTTCACCCTGATCGCCGAAACGCGCAAGGGCCGTCGTCCAAGCTTCACCGGCGCGGCCGCGCCGGAAATTGCCGAGCCGCTGGTGCAGGAGTTTGGCGCGGCCCTCGAGGCGCTGGGCGTGCCGGTGAGCCACGGCGAGTTTGGAGCCGCGATGGAGGTCGAGCTGGTGAACGAGGGGCCCGTCACGATCATTCTGGATAGCCATGACCGACACATCGCGCGCCGTCGCGCTTAGCCGACGGTCGAGTTCCGTCGGGGATCAGCCGTGAGTATTCGCGTGGTTCACGGCGCCGACGCCGTGCGCCGGGAGCTGATCGCCAGGCACGGTGAGCTGGCCGTGGTCGACGAGGCGGCGCGGCAACGCGCGTCGGCGGTCTTTGGCGAGTCGCTGAGCCCACGGGAGTTCGTCGCCAAGGTCGTAGAGCGCGTGCGCGCCGACGGCGACGAGGCGCTGCGAGCGATCGCCGCCAAGGTCGGTGACCACATTCCCTCACACTTTGAAGTAAGCCCGGCGGAGCTGGCAGCCGCGCGCGAGAAGGCTCCGTCCGACCTGACGGCGGACCTCGAAACCGCCGCCGAACGCATCCGGGCCTTTCACCAGCGCCAGATGCCGCGGGACTTCTTCGACGACGCAAGCGGCGTCGGGCAGCGCTGGATTCCCGTCGAGCGAGCCGGGATTCACATTCCCGGCGCCTCCGGTCCGCTGGCCTCGTCGGTGCTGATGACGGCCATCCCCGCGCGCGTGGCGGGCGTGCGCGAGACCGTGGTCTGCACGGCTGCCGCCGAGGATGGCATCGATCCCGTCATCGCCCTTGCCGCCCACGTGGCCGAGGTCGATCGGGCATTCCTGGTCTCCGGCGCGCAGGCCATCGCCGCAATGGCTGTGGGCACGGCGTCGGTGCCCCGCTGCGACGCGGTCGTCGCCCCCGGGAACGCCTGGGTTGTGCTCGCGACGCGCGAGGTGTTCGGGCTCACCGGGGTGAGCGTGCTGCCGGGACCCACGGAGACCGTGGTGATCGCCGACGCGACCGCCGATCCGGCGGATGTGGCGGCGGATCTCATCGCCCAGGCCGAGCACGGCGGCCCGGCCAGCCCCATCGCCCTCACCGACTCTGCCGAGTTTGCCGCTGAAATCGCCCGAGAAATCGAGCGCCAGCTGGACTCGCTGCCGCGTCAGGAGGTCGCCGCCGACAGCTTTGCCGCCCGGGGCGGCGTGGGCGTCGTGGCGGATCTGGACGAGGCCGTGACGCTGGCTAACGAATACGCGCCCGAGCACCTATGCCTGCTGGTGGCCGATCCGCAGCGGCTGCTCGAAGGGGTGCGCAACGCCGGCGGCGTGTTCGTCGGCGCCGGCTCGCCCGAGGTGCACGGCGACTACGTGGCCGGTCCGAGTCACGTCATGCCCACCGGAGGCTCCGCGCGGTTTGCGTCGCCGTGCGGGGTCCATGCCTTCCTCAAGTCCATGAGCGTGGTGCGGCTCGACGCGGACGACTCCCAGCGATTGGCGCCGGTGGCCGCTCGCATGGCGCGGGCGGAACGGCTGGAAGGCCACGCGCGGGCCGCGGAGCGCCGTCAGAACCCCGCCGGCCCGTGACTACAATGGCTCCGCAACTCGCGCACCGGGGGGTCGCCCGCATTGGCTGACCGCACCGCCTCCGTCCAGCGAACAACGGACGAGACCGACGTCACGGTGACCGTGGACATCGACGGCAACGGCCAGTTCGAAGGATCCACGGGCATCGGGTTCCTGGACCACATGCTGGCCCAGATCGCCAAGCACGGCATGTTCGACCTCGACGTCAACGCCGCGGGCGATCTCAACGTCGACGGGCACCACACGGCCGAGGATGTCGGCATCACCCTCGGCAAGGCGTGCAACGACGCCCTCGGCGATCGCGTCGGTATCGCCCGCATGGCCGACGCCACCGTGCCCATGGACGAGGCGCTGGCCAACGTGGCCGTTGACCTGGCCGGGCGCGACCACCTGTCGTTCGACGCGGAGTTCAAGCAGGACGCGATCGGCGACCTCGAGACCTCGCTCATCGAGCACTTCATCGGATCGTTCGCTCGTCACCTTGGCGCGGCGGTGCACGTGCGGCTGCTCGCCGGGCGCGACGACCACCACAAGGCCGAAGCGATCTTCAAGGCGCTGGCGCGCGCCCTCGATGCGGCCACCGCGCTCGATCCGCGCCGCGAGGGCCAGGTGCCCAGCACCAAGGGCACCCTCGAAACCTAGCCGCCGCCGGTGAACCGCCGGCTGGATGTCGAGCTGGTCCATCGCGGCCTGGCGCCCACCCGAGCCCAGGCGCGGCAATACGTCCGTGACGGCTTCGTGCGTGTCAACGGTGAGGTGGCCAGGCGACCGGGGCGCGCCGTGGCGTCCGACGCGGCCATTGAGGTGGACCCGGAGGCGTCGCGCTACGTGGGACGCGGCGGGCGCAAGCTGGCATTCGCCCTCGACCACTTCGGCCTGGATCCGAGCGGCCTCCGCGTGCTCGACGTTGGCGCCGGAACCGGCGGCTTCACCGACGTGCTGCTCCAGCGCGGCGCCGCGCACGTGGTCGCCGTGGACGTCGGGCACGGCCAACTCGCTCAGGCCCTGCGCGACGATCCGCGGGTTGACGTGCGCGAAGGCGCCGACGTGCGGGATCTCGCCGCCATCGAGCCACCGGTTGACGCGGTGGTCGCCGACCTGGCGTTCATCCGGTTGCGCGACGTGCTCGACTCCCTGGTCCGCGCGGCGCCGGCGGCGCAATGGATGATCGTGCTTCTCAAGCCCCAGTTCGAGCTGCCGGGCAAAAGCGTCCCCCCGGACGGCGTGGTCAAGAGCCAGGCGCAGCGCGAGGCGGTGCTTCAGAGCTATCGCACGTGGCTGGCCCGCGCCCGCTACGTCGAGGTGGCAACCTGCCCCAGTCCGGTGCCCGGCGCCGGCGGCAACCGGGAGACATTCGTACACCTGGCGCCGCCGTGGCCCGCGCCCCACTAGAATGCGGCAACGTCGGCGACGGGCCATGCCATGCGCGTTGGATTGCTCTACCAGCCTCATATCGCGGCGTCTGTTCGCCACGCCGACCGCGTGCGCGAGCGGCTTGGAGACCTTGGCGTCGACGCGTGGTCCTCGTCGTCGTTCGAGATCGTCGACGAACCGGACGCGATCGAGGGCTCCGATCTCCTCCTGACCTTCGGCGGCGACGGCACGGTGCTGCGCGCCGCCCGCACCGCCGCCCCGTTCGGCGTGCCCTGCGCCGGCGTCAACTACGGTCGCATTGGGTTTCTCACCGAATTCAGCGGCGCCGACCTCGATGTCCGCTTGCCCGACCTCGTGGCGGGCCGCTATTGGATCGAGCCCCGCCTGCTCATCGACTGGACCCACACCGGCAACGGAGGCGCCGAGGCTCGCGGCATTGCCGCCGGTGACGTGGTGGTGGGTCGCGGACGCATCGCCCGGGTCATCGAGGTCGAGGTTCGCATCGACGACGCCGAGCTCACCACCTACACCGCCGACGGCGTGATCGTGGCGACGCCCACCGGCACTACCGGCTACACCCAGGCCGCCGGAGGGCCGATTTTGCATCCCGAGGTTCGCGAGCTTGTCGTCACCCCAATCGCGCCGTTTCTGACGCCGGCCAACTCGATCGTGGTGGGCCGGGACGTCACCATCGACATCGGCGTGCGCACCACCCACGAAGCCACGCTGTCGATCGACGGCCAAACGCAATACCTGCTGGACGCCGGCGATCGCGTGGTGTGCCGCGCATCCAAACACATCGCGCAATTCGCGCGGGTGCAGTCGCGCACCTATTTCTACGCCACGCTGGCGGAGAAGCTGCGCTGGCGGGTCCCCCATCAGCTGGCGCGTCCCTCAAACTCGGAATCCTAGGCTCGCGTGCTGCTCCGGCTGCGCGTGCAGAACCTGGCCCTGATCGACGCAGTCGAGCTTGCGCTGGAGCCGGGTTTCAACGTGTTGACCGGCGAGACGGGCGCCGGAAAATCCATCCTGATCGACGCGATCGATCTGCTGCTGGGTCGCCGCGCTCGGCCCGACGACGTGCGCGCCGGTGCGCGGGCAGCTTACGTGGACGGCGTGTTTACGCCGCCGCAGAGCGCGGGCCTCGCCGCCACGCTGGAGGCGTACGGCATCGAGCCGGACGAGTCGTTGCTCATCTCGCGGGAGGTGATCGTCAACGGCGTGGCGCGCTCGGTGGCGCGCGTCAACGGGCGCGCCGTTCCGGTGCGAGCGCTTGGCGAGCTGGGACCCCACCTGATCGATATCCACGGGCAGGTTGAGCATCAATCACTCTTTCGCGCCGCGCGACAGCTTGAGTACCTCGACCGCTATGGCGGCCATACGCGGGAGCGACAAGAGGTAGCGAGACTCGTCGATAACTGGCGCGCCGTCAAGGCTGAAGACGCGGAGTTGCGGCGGGACGCCCGCGAGACCGCGCGCCTGATCGACCTGCTGACGTTCCAGGTGAATGAGATCGATGGGGCGGGCCTGTCGGCGGACGAAGACGAGGCGCTGCGCGTGGAGCGCCAAGTGCTGGCCAACGCGCAGCGCCTGCGCGAGCTTGCCGGCATCTCCGAGCGCCTGCTGACGGGCGATGACGCCGGGGCGGCGGTGGACCGCCTGGGCGAGGCCATGGCGACGCTCGCCGAGATCGCCGACCTCGATCCGGCCGTCAAGCCCGCGGTAGATCAGATAGCCGAGGCGCAGGCGGTGATCACGGACGCGGCGCAGTCCATTGCCGCCTATGCCGCGGACATCGAATCCGATCCGGCCCGGCTGGAGGAAATCAATGCGCGGCTCGACGTGTTGGAGACGCTCAAGCGCAAATACGGCGATTCGCTGGCCGACGTGCTCGGCTTTGCCGACGATGCGCGTCGCCGGCTCTCGGAACTGGGCGCCGCCGACGACCGGCGGCGGGGACTTGCCGCCGAGCAGGCTGCCCTTGAAACGGATCTTGCGCGCGCCGCGCAGGACCTTCGCGCGCGCCGGCTGACCGCCGCCAAGCGGCTGACGCGCGTGATTGCCCGCGAACTGGCGGACCTCAATCTGCCCGACGCCGCCGTGGAGTTTCCGCTGGAAACGCGGACCGATGCCGCCGGGCTTGTGCTCGACGAAGGCGCGGAGCCGGTGGCCTTCGACCGATCGGGTGTGGACGCGGGGGAGATGCAACTCAGCGTGAACCGCGGGCAGCCGGTGCGGTCGCTGGCCGCGGTTGCCTCGGGCGGGGAAATGTCGCGGATTCTGCTGGGGCTCAAGTCGGCGCTCGCCGCCGCCGACGAGACGCCCACGCTGATTTTCGACGAGATCGACGTGGGCGTGGGCGGTCGCAGCGGCGACGTCGTCGGGCAAAAGCTGGCCAGGCTGGCGCGGGCTCACCAAGTCCTGTGCGTGACCCACCTGCCCTCGGTCGCCGCCTTCGCCGACACGCACTTTGTGGTGGAGAAACACGAGGAGGCGGCGGGCACCGTGACCGACGTGCGGCGGCTGGACCCTGACGCCGTGGTCGAAGAGATCGCGGCCATGGGCGGCAGCCGCACCACGGCCGGACGGCGCGTGGCACGCGATCTCCTGGCCGACGCGGCGGCGTGGAAGGACGCCGGCCGGGCCGAGCCATCCGGTGGGAATGCCACGGAGGCGGCGGCGCGCCGATGCTAGGCTCGCTGCTACCTGCCCCGCCGGGGCAGGGCGCGTTTCCCGCGTGCGAAGCAGCGGAGGCCCCTCGCGGGCCACACGCCCGGCATCGACCGGAGTTCGGATGATCAACGCCAGCGCTCGCCGGGCGGCATGGTTGGGCGTTTCGCTGCCACGTCCCACGTTTCGTGGGACGGCCTACGGCCGGAAGGCGCTGGGCCTGCGGCTGTTGCAACTGGCGCGCCGACGACAGCGCGCCCGCGCGCTGGCCCTGGCGCCGCGCCTGGTCACGTTGGGGGTCGTCGGCACGCTCCTCATCGCCGTGCCGGCCGCGTGGCTGGGCGGTCCCGATCTCCTGGTCCCGTCCGGCATCGCCCTCGCGCTGGCCGGCGCCGTCGTGCTGGCCGCGGTGGCGCTCCATGTGCCGGCGCCCCACGACGTGGCGCTGGCCTACGACAACCGCGCGGGCCTGCACGAGCGTCTGTCGACGGCGATTGCCGAGCTGCGCAACGTCGATTCCGACGTGCGCGAGTTGCAGCACGCCGACGCGCTGGCGGCCGCGGGTCGCCTGAATCCCGGCGGGGCCATGCCGTACGGGGTTTCCAGACGCGATCTATTGGTCATGGCCCTGGCGGCCGCCGCGCTTGCGACGTGGGCGGCCGCAATCACGTTTACCCCGTTTTGGCGCACGATCAACCCGCCGCTTTCCCTGGACCGCGGCGATGCCGAGCAGTCCGACGCCGCGGCGCCGGCGCCGGCGGCGCCCGGCGATTCGGCGGCTGCGCTCGATCCGGCAACCGCCGCGGAGATTGAGCGCATGCAGGCGGCGATCGATGAGTTGCGGGCGCAGCTCGATCCCGAAGCCAGCACGGCGGCGCAGGCGCTCCATGAAGCCTCGGAGCATCTGCGCCTGTCGGACGAGGGACGGCAACTGGGTCGCGAGCTTGGCAATCGCGAGTATGCGGCCGCGGCGTCGGAGCTGCGCCGCCTCGCCGCCGAGCTGTCGGAGATGAGCGCGGCCCAGCGGGAAGAGCTTGGGGAACGCTTTGGCGAGGCGGCCGCCGCGGCAGCCGCGGATCCTCGTATGGCGGAACCCCTGGGAGACCTGGCGGACGCCCTGGAGAGCGGCCGGCTCAGCGACGCTCGCTCCAGCTTCGAGGAGCTGGCCAGCATGCTCGAGGCCGTCGAGGAATCGACCGCCGGCAATGCGGCCATGCAGCAGGAGCTTGCGGCGCTCGAATCCGCACTGGCCGAAATGCTCGCCGACTCCGGGGCAGGCGCCGGACTGCCGGGCGAGTCCGCTGCGGACGGACCGGGGATGCCGGGGCAGGGCGGCATGGCCGCCGACGGCAACGCGGCCATGATGAATCAGTCCGCGGGCGAAGGCGGCGGCTTGGGCGGCTCGGCGGCCGAAGGCCAGGAGGTGCCGGCCAACATCGAGGGCCTGGCCGCCAATCAACGGCTGGACGCCGAAGGCCGACTCGAAACCGTGCAGATCGATCCGACCGCCGAGGGGCAGGAGACGGTCATGCGGCCCGTGCTCGAGCTGGGCACGGACGTGTCACGCGAGTACGAGCCGTCGGCGGGCAACCGCGGCACGGCGGTGGGGCGTCCCGACATGAGCCGCGCGCTGCCGGCGGACCGGCAGATTCTGCTCGACCGCTACTTCTCCACTCCGTAGGGTGCCACCATGACCACCATGACGACCGAACGCCGCGCCGAGCATCTCCGCGAGCTCGCCTACAGCATCATGTCCGAGGTTTCGCGCGTGATCGTGGGCCAGACAGAGGTCATCCGCGACACGGTCGTCGCCCTCATCGCCGGCCAAAACGTGCTGCTCGAGGGCGTGCCGGGGCTGGGCAAGACGCAGCTGGTGCGGACCCTCAGCCAGGTGCTCGATCTCAGCTTCAGCCGCATCCAGTTCACGCCTGACCTGATGCCCGCCGACATCACGGGCACGAACGTCCTGGTGGAGCCTGCCGACGGTCGCCGCGGCTTTCGTTTCGAGGCCGGTCCGCTCTTTGCCCATCTGGTGCTGGCGGACGAGATCAACCGCGCCACGCCCAAGACCCAGTCGGCGCTGCTGGAAGCGATGCAGGAGCGGCAGGTCAGCGTGGGCCGCCAGGTCCACGCGCTCGACCGGCCCTTCTTCGTCATGGCGACCCAGAACCCGATCGAGATGGAGGGCACCTATCCCCTGCCCGAGGCCCAGGTCGACCGGTTCATGTTCAAGCTCGTGGTTGACTATCCCTCGGGCGACGAGCTGGGCGAAATCATCGGGCGCACCACGGGCGCCCAGGTCCCCGACGTAACCAAGGTCGCCACGGGCGACGACCTGATAGAGATGGGCGAATTTGCCCGGCGCGTGGCCATCGCGCCGCACGTCGAGTCCTACGTGGTCACGCTGGTCAAGGCCACGCACCCCTCCGACACCCGGGCGCACGACATGACGCGGCAGTACGTCCGCTACGGCGCCTCGCCCCGCGCCGCCCAGGCCCTGGTGCTGGCCGGCAAGGTCTACGCGCTGCTGGAGGGCCGCTACAACGTGAGCTTCGACGACGTCAGGCGCGCGGTGAAGCCGGCCATGCGCCACCGGATTCTGTTGAATTTCGAAGCCGAGGCGCAGGGGGTGACCAGCGAAGGCGTGCTGGACCAGATTCTCATGACCACGCGCCCGGACGGCGGCTGAGACACCATGGCCCGGCGGGCCGAACCGGCCTTCGCTCCGGAGGCCGGGCTGCGCGCCCAGCTTGAGCGCCTCACCGTCGTTTCCACCCGGCCACATGGGCACCTCCACACGGGCGGACGCCGCAGCCGTAAATCGGGATCGTCCATCGACTTCGCCGATTACCGTTCCTACACGCCCGGCGACGATTTCCGGCAAATCGACTGGAACGTCTACGCCCGCAGCGACGAGCTGTTCGTCAAGGTCCGCGAGTCCGAGGAAACGCTGGTCGTCCACCTGTTCCTGGATGCCAGCGCCTCGATGGCGACGGGCCGGCCACCGAAGTTCGAGGTCGCCCAGCGCCTGGCGGCGGCGCTCGGTTGGGTGGCGCTCACCAGTCACGACTATCTGGCCGCGACCCTGATCGGCGGCGACGCTACCCAGCACTTCCCACCCCAGCAGGGCCGCGCGGCGGCGAGCCGCCTTTACGACTTTCTCGACGCCCAGTCGCCCACCGGCCCCACCCGTCTGGCCGCGTCGGCGCGCGCCCATGGCGCTCGCGGCGGGCCGCACGGGGTGGCGGTTCTGATATCGGATCTGCTCGCCGACGACGCCACCGAGGCCATCGGCATGTTGGTCGAGCGTGGCCATGAGCTCGTGGTGATCCACGTGCTCGATGGGCAGGGCGTGCAGACGGACTTCGCCGAGGAGGTCGAGTTGGTTGACGTCGAGACTGGCGGCAGCCTCAACCTCTACGGCGACTCGGCGCTCCTGGCGGCCTTTCGGGCCACCGTGGCGGAGTGGACCAGTGAGCTACAGGCCTTCTGCCACCGGCGGCACGCACGCTACATCCCCATCGAGTCGGAGTGGCCGGTCGAGGAGGTGCTGCTCCGGCGATTGCGGGCGCATCGCGTGCTGGCATGACCTGGGCCGCGCCGCTGGCATTCGCATGGCTGGCGCTCATGGTGCTGGTGGGGCTGTTCTATCTGCTGCGGCCCAAGCGGCAACGGGTCGCCGTGGCCTCGCTGCTGTTGTGGCGGCGGACGTTGCAGCGTGAGCGCGACGAGTCGTGGCTCGACTGGCTGAAGCGCCACCTGCTGCTGATCCTCCAGCTGCTCCTCGTCGCGGCCCTGGCCCTGGCGCTGGCACGGCCC
>JAPOVQ010000008.1 GCA_026708035.1 Chloroflexota bacterium
GGCGGTGCCGAGGCCCTTCCCCACGCGCCCCGCCCCCAATAATTCAAAGGTCTCCAGAGGGAGAGGAGATCGGACCGGCCAGCCAATCTCCAGAGGCGGGGTTACAAGGCGGTCTCCCTTCGAGACGATCTTTGAATCGGAAGGTAGGGGCGACGCATGCGTTGCCCCTACGACAGAATTCGAGCGTGCGGCCAGATATGGCCGGACTGGATTCCGGCCTTCGCCGGAATGACGTGCGGATTATGTAAAGGCCTCCTTCCTGCGGGAAGGGGTTTAATCCAATCAGACGTCTGCTAGAAGTGCGCCTTGGCGAGGGTGCCGCCGTCGATGGTGATGGCGCTTCCGGTCACGTATTGACACTCGTCGCTGGCCAGGAAGAGCGCCGCGGCGGCCACGTCCTCGACCCGTCCGAAGGGACCTAGCGGAATGGCTTCCGTGCGCTTGGCTACCAGTGCCGGGTCTTGGTAGCGCGGGGCGTTCTTGTCCACCAGGATCGGGCCCGGCGCCAGCAGATTGACCGCGATGCCGTGCCCGCCGAGCTCGATCGCCATGCTGCGCGTGAGCATCAGCAGGCCGCCCTTGCTGGCGGCGTAGGGCGCGGCCTGCATCTCGGAGGCGAACGAGTCCACCGAGCCGGTATTGATGATCCGGCCCGGGATTGCGGCCGACACCATGTGGCGCGCCACCGCCTGCGCGATGACGAACGGGCCGGTGAGGTTGGTTTCAATGAAGTCGCGCCAGACATCGAGATCGACTTCCAGAAACGCCCCGGCGCGGCCCGTGCGGCCGGCGTTGTTGACCAGGATATCGAGCCGGCCGGTCGCTTCGATCGCCTGATCGATCAGCGCGAGGACCTGGTCAGTTTGCGTGATGTCGGTCGGGACCGCCAGGGCCCAACCGCCGTCCGCCTCGATTTCGGCGACCGTCGCGTTGAGCGCCTCGGCGTTGCGCTGCGCGATGACGACGCGCGCGCCCTCCGCCGCGAAGCGCAGGGCGATAGCGCGACCGATCCCGGTGCCGCCTCCCGTGATCAGCGCGGCTTTGCCTCGAAGTCTTCCCATGTGCTTCCGCCAGATTGGGTCGCCGGCCGTCGTGGCTCCGGCTCACGGCGGATATTCTCTCACTCGTGACCATGCGCATCGTTCAGGTGTTGGGAGGCGCCGCCGCATGAATCGTGTCCGGTTGGCGCTGGCCGCGATCCTGCTCGCTTTCATGGCCGGCGCCACTTGCGACGCGGGCGGCGAGCCGGTGGTCGTTCCGGAGTCCGCCACGCCCGTGCCGGTGATTGCCCCGGTGACCGCTGAGACCGTGGCCGCCGTGGTCCCACGCCCGACAGCGCGGCTCGAGCCGTCGCCACCGCCCGCGCCAACCGTCACGCCCGAACCGAGCCCGCCGCCCACGCGAGAGGCCGCAGTTGATCCCTCGCCCTCGCCAACGGCAAGTCCCGTGCCGACACCGGCGCCTCAGCCGACCGCCGCGGCCGCACTATTCCCAACGGCAACTTCGGCCGTCACGCCCACCCCGGAAACTCCGCCGGTGGCATCTCCCACGCCAACACCGGAACCCGAGCCGACACCGACCCCATCCCCCGCACCCAGGCCGACTCCCACGCCGTCACCGGCGCCCACACCAACGCCCACGCCGGCGCCGGCTCCTCTCCGCGGCCTTGCCGCCGATGTGGTCGTCGGCGGCTTCGTCCGCCCCGTCTATGCCGGCCACGCCGGCGACGGCACCGGTCGGCTATTCGTCATCGAGAAGGAAGGCCGCATTCGCATCGTGGCCGACGGGCAACTCGCGCCGGACCCGTTCCTGGACATCACCGGCATCGTCAGCTCTAGGGCCAATGAGCGTGGGCTGCTGGGGTTAGCCTTCCACCCGGACTACGCCTCCAACGGCCGCTTCTTCGTCAACTACACGCAATTGCGGGGCGCAACGGTCGTCGCCGAATACCGGGTCTCAGCCGATCCCGACCGGGCCGATCCCAGGTCCGCGCAAGTGCTGCTCACGCAAGATCAGCCTTTTGCCAATCACAACGGCGGGATGCTGGCGTTCGGGCCGGACGGGATGCTGTACGTGGCGCTGGGCGACGGAGGCGCGGCGGGCGATCCGCAGAATCACGGCCAGCGGCTGGATACCTGGCTGGGGACGTTGCTGCGGCTGGACGTGAGCGAGCCCGGCGTCTACCGCGTGCCCTCTGACAATCCGTTCGTGGGCGTGGCCGAGGCGCGCGCTGAGATCTGGGCCTACGGCTTGCGCAATCCCTGGCGCTTCTCGTTCGATCGCACGACCGGCGACCTCTACATCGCCGACGTGGGCCAAAACCTCTACGAAGAGATCGACTTCGCCCCGGCCTCGTCGTCGGGCGGAGAGAACTATGGCTGGAAAGTGATGGAGGGATTCAGTTGCTTCGTCGAGGGCAGTCCGGAGTGCAACTCGCTGCGCTTCACGGATCCGATTGCCGTGTATGGCCGGGACGCCGGCTGCTCGGTGACCGGAGGCTACGTCTATCGCGGCTCGGCCCACCCGGCGCTCGTGGGCGCGTATGTCTTTGGCGACTACTGCAGCGGCAACGTCTGGACACTGCGGCGCGATGCGGCGGGTGCATGGCAGATGACGTTGCAGGGCGAGATTGACGCCCGCATCACGTCGTTTGGCGAGGATGAGGCGGGCGAGCTTTACATCACCGACGACGCCGGCCGCCTGCTGCGCCTTCGCACCGTTCCCTAAGGACTCTCTGAGCCAGCCGGTCGGCTAGTCCCCAATCCGTTCGGCCACCCCTTCGACAAGCTCAGGGCGAACGGATTGGGGTCCACCCATGCCAGCGGCACTTGCTATTTCAGAGGTTCCCCAAGCCCCACGTATCATCGTCGGAGGGTCAGCACGGAGGGTTGGCATGGGGCACCAATTCGCATTGGTCGGGTGCGGCGGCATGGGCCGGCGCCACCTGCGGGGCTTTGTGGAGCTGGCGCGCGCGCGTCCGGGCCTCGTGGAGCTGGCCGCGGTGGTGGACGTGGACCGCGAGCGGGCGGAATTCGTGGCCGGAGAGGTGGCCGAGCTGCTGGGCAACCGCGCCGCCGCCTGCACCAGCATCGCGGAGGCCAAAGCCCAGCGACCCGAGCTTGAGGCGGCGGACATCGTCACCACCGCCGGCACGCATCACGTCGCGGCCGCCGAGGCGCTGGACGCCGGCCTTCACGTGCTCGTCGAAAAGCCGCTGGCGGTCACGATGCGCGGCTGCGCCCGGATTCGCGCGGCGGCGTCGCGCTCCGGGCGCCTGGTCTCCGTCGCGGAGAACTATCGGCGCGACCCAATTCTCCGGCTCGCACGCGCGCTCCTGGACGCGGACGCCATCGGTGAGCCGCGCTCCATCGTCGAGCTGCGGGCCGGCGGCACCGACGCCATGCTCATCACACCCTGGCGGCACTTCCGGGAGGACGGCGGCCCGCTGATGGACGTGGGCGTGCACTACGCCGACATGATCGTGTACCTCATGGGTCCCGTTGATCGGGTGGCCGGCATCACCCGGCTGCTGGAGCCGGTGCGCACGACCGACCGCGTCGACGAAGCGCCCAGCGGCATGTACGCCCGTTTCCGCGCGGATTTGCCGGACACGTTCGAGGCCACCGCGCCCGACTCGCTGCAGGCCATGCTGGGATTCGCCTCGGGCGCCGCGGGCACCTGGGGACTCGAGCTCTCGGCCCCGGACGCCGGCAGCCACCTGAGCGCAGTGCTGGGTTCGGAGGGCCGGCTGGAAACGTTTGGGGTGCGCAGCGGCCGGCCGCTGAAAGTCTGGCGGGACGGCGCGGAGCCGCTCGACGATTCCGAGGTGCTCGCCCTGGCGACTGACTTTGCGCTGGACCCGCTGACGACGGATCTCTTTGGCGCCGACCGCATGGCGCGCTATGACCTTGAGTTCCCCCAAGCCGACCGCAAGCTGATTGCCCTCGAGATTGGCGAGCTGGCGGAAGCCATCGATTCCGGCAAGCCAATCGAGGTTGACCTCGACGCCGGTGAGGCGGCCGTGGCGTTGGTGCTCGCGGTGCACGAGTCGAGCGAGGTCGGCGCGATGGTCACGCTCGACGACGTGCGCAGCGGCCGCGTCAGCGCCTACCAGGACGTGACGGATCGAAAGCTCGGCCTCATCGATTGAGCCGGTGGCGCCGGTCGGTGACGGTCTGGCGGAGGGTGTCTGATTGATCGTTGATCCGGCGGTCCTTCCGGGCCTGCTGCTGCTGGTGGCGGAGCTCGCCGCGCTGGCCGCCGTGGGCTACGTCATCGTGCGGGTGGCGCTGCGTCAGGACGACGAGCGCATGGCCTTGGCGCAGGGTCTGGTGGTCGGCCCAGCGCTCTGGGGCGTGATCGTCAATTTCGTGCTTTACGCCATCCCAGGGATGGCGGGAGCGGCGGTCGGCTGGGGCCTAACGCTCGCACTGGGCGCGGGACTGGCGTGGCGCGCCCCCAATCCCATTCGCCCGCGGCCGCGTGTGCTCGCCGGACTCGCCCTCGCTGTGCTGGCGCTCTTCTGGGTTGGGCTCGCCGGTCGTCAACTCTTGTCGATTCCCGATGCCATGAACCACGTGGGGTTGGCCGCCTCGATCCGCGCCGGCGGGTTTCCGCCGGCGTTCTTCTGGATTCCGGACAACCCGGCTCCATACCACTACGGCACCGGCTTGCTGATTGGGCTGCTGGCGCCACCGTTCGGTCCGGACCTGGCCTTCTCGACCGAGGTCCTGGACGTGTGGATGTGGGCGAGCTTTGTTCTCGTTGTAGTCACGGCCCTGCTGCGGCGCACGTCGAGATTCGCGGTGCTGCTCACGGCCCCGCTCCTGTTGACGGCGGGCGCCTGGACCTTTATCGCCGAGCCCGTCGATATCGTGAAGGTGCCCCTCCCGGCGGGGATTCCCTCGGCCGGCATCCGCGCTTCGCTGACGGACATCTACTGGCCGCACGTTGAGCTTCCCTGGGCGTCGGAAGGCTCGGCGCTGCCGGACATCTGGCGGTTTGTCTACACCCTGGCCTATGCGCTGGCGTTCGTGATCCTGGAGCACGCCGCACGCGTGCAGCGCCGGTCGTTGCCCGCTGCCCTCACGCTCGCGGGGCTAGTCGGCTTCCTTGCCCTTTTGGCGACCACGCTGGCGCCGATCGTGCTCGCCTTGTGGGCTGCCTTGGAGGCCGTGGCTCTCGTGACGTCCTGGCGGGCAGGTGCTGCGATCCGAGGCACGGCGCTGCGATCGGGCGCGGGGCTGGCGGCCGCCATGCTGATGTATGGCTTTGGCGGCGGCACGTTCGCCTCCGCGCTGAGCGGCTCCGTGTCGTCCGGCGTGTCCATCGCGTGGAGCCAGCACCCAGGACTCTTTCGGCCGCTTGGATCCTTCGATTCGCTACCCGGCGGCGTCGCGCTGCTTCGAGGCGGTCCGGTTGTCATCGCCGGCGTCGCGGCGGTACTGGCCAGGCGTGATCGGCTGACGCTGATTCTTGCGGTGGGCGCCTGTGTGCTGGTGCTGGCCGCCGTGGCGCTGCACTACCACCCGGCGCCGGTGATACTCGGCCGGTTCGTCGGTCACGCGCGCAATTTTGCGCTGCTTGCGCTCGTGCTCGCCCTCGGCGCTCAGCTCGCAAGCCTGCGGTCGGTGAAGTGGCGGAACGCGGCCGCCGCCGCGCTCCTTGCCCTCGTCGTGTGGCCAACAGCGGTGGCGCCCGTTCGCAACGCGGCGCTGACGATCGGGCAGGGGACCAAGCTGGTCAACGCCGAATGGCCGCAGCCGTGGCCTGGCGGCCGGTTTGCGTTGCCGCCGATGTCCGACCGGATCGCCACCTACCTCCGAGTCCACACACCGGCCGACGCGCGGGTCCTCTCGCCCACTCCCACCGACATGTCGTTTTCCACCGTTCCCCTCGCCACCGGCCGCCCAAACGCGTCGGGATTCGTCGAGCACATCTATTCCCAGTCGCACACGGGACCCTTCTACGTTGATGCCATCCGCCATCTCGAGCCGGCAGCCTTCCGGCGGCTGGGCCTCGACTACGTCTACGCGACGGACGATTGGGCAGGCGAACTGCCCGACCGGGCGGCTCGCTGGCTGGAAGATCCCGAACTGTTCGAGCTCGTGATCCGCGATGGCGCCGAGGCGCTCTACCGGGTGCGGCCCGCGTTCCTCGAGCTCGACGTGGCGCCTACCCCGGCGTCGTTCGAGGCGCTGCGCCAGGCAGTTCCCGCGGAAACCCTGCTGTACCTGCCCGCCCCATTTCGAACCGTGGACGGGTTGCGCGTGGCGTCGGCGCTTTCCCATGCGCGGCTGCTCGGCGCGATCGACCCGACGATGATTTATCTGATGACGCCTTGGCGGGCCGAACCCCTCGGCCAGCACGTGCCGGACCTCGTCATCATGTGGCGGCACGTGGATCCATGGATGTTCCCGCCCGCCGCGCGCCGGCCCATCTGGTGGAACGACGAGATTGCGGTCTATGCGCCGGACGGGGCGGTTGCGCCGATCATGGCGCCGCCGCCCGAGATCGAGCCGCCGCCCGTCAGCATCCAGGTGTCGAAGGTTGGGGCGGTCGATGGTCGGATCGCCTTCACGGCCAGCTTCGACAACCACGATCCCGAGCAGTGGACCGGGCAGGATTGGGTGGTCCTGGTCGGCGACGACTCGCCGTGGGCCCTCCCGATGCACGTGCGCCCCGGGGGGCGGACCATCGGGAGCGTGGCGTGGTTTCCGGGCCAGGCTGCCGCCACCCAGCGGACGTCAACGTACGCCTACGAGTTCGAGGTCGCGTCGCCCGGCCTGGCGGTGCGCGATGCGACTGGTGAGTTGGCTCCGGCCGCCGGATCGTCTCGAGGAATGCTGGGAGCGGGAGCCTGGACGCTCGCGGTGCGCCTGCAGCACGAGTGGAAGCCGCTTCATTGGCGGCAGGTGAGCCTTATTCCGGTGCTGCGCTTCAGCGTCTCCGAAACTGGCGAAGTCTCGCATGAGGTCTTTGACGACGTGCGCGGCGCAAGGCCTCTTCCCTAGACCCCCGGAGTAATGCTCATGCAACCAACGCGACTTGCGCCAACATTGTTGGGCGTGACGACCTGCGCGCCGGGCCCGCTGGGAGCGTGCCGAATCGAAGGCTTCGACGCACGGGCGAGGGTGGCTGAGTGACGGTTGATTCGGCGGTGCTTCCGGGCCTGCTGCTGCTGGCGGCGGAGGTCGCCGCGTTGGCCGCCGTGGGTTACGTCATCGTGCGAGTGGCCCTGCGTCAAGACGACGAGCGCATGGCCCTGGCCCAAGGCCTCGTCGTCGGTCCGGCCCTTTGGGGCCTCATCGTCAACTTCGTCCTGTACGCCGTCCCCGGCCTTGCCGGAGCCGCCGTGGGCTGGGGCGTCGTCATCGCGATCGGCGTGGGACTGGCGTGGCGGACGAGCCACCGCGTCCGGCCGCCGGCCCGGCTGCTCGCTGGCTTCGTGGTCGCTGTCCTGGCGCTCCTTTGGGCTTCGCTGGCCAGCCGCCAGCTCATGGGAATCCCGGATCCCGAGGTTCATATGGGGCTGGCCGCCTTCCTGCGATCCGGCGGATTTCCACCGGAAATGTCGTGGACCGCCGGCGTGCCGGTGCGTTACCACCACGCGATCGATCTTCTGGTCGGACTGCTGGCGCCGCCGGTGGGGCCGGACCTGGCGTTCGTCACCGAGCTGCTGGGCGTCTACGCCTGGACGAGCTTTGTCCTGATCGTGATTACCGCGCTGCTCCGTCACGCGTCTCCGGTCGTCGTGGTCGCCGCCGCCCCGCTCCTACTCGCGAACGGTCTCTGGACGTGGGCGAGCGGCGATGGCGCGGTCTTGCAGGTTCCGATACCGGCGGGATTGCCGGAGGCAAACCTGGGCGCGTCACTCGGCGACGTGTACTGGCCGCCGGTCGAGCTGGCGCCGGAGGTCAGACTTGCGGATTTGTTGCCGGACTCCGGGCATCCGTCGTTCCCGCTCGGATACGCCCTGACATTCGTGGTGCTGGAGCGCGTGGCGAGGCTCGAGCGTTGGTCATGGCGCGCGTCGGTCACGGTGGCTGGACTTGTCGGCTTCATGGGGCTCGTCGCGACCACGATCCTGGCGCCGCTGGTGATCGGGTGGGCCGGTCTGGCCGGCTGGCATCTCATTCGAACCCGGCGTTCCGGCGCAATGCCGGGCGACGCGCTGCGGCTGGGCGCCGGCTTCGCGCTGGCGGGGATTCTGCTCCTCGGCGGCGGCGGCACGCTCACGAGGATCCTGGATGGCGCGCCGTCCAGCGGTTTGGAGTTGGCGCTCGGCCTCCACCCTCGGGATTGGCAGGTGCTCGGCACGCTCGATGCGCGGCCCGGGGGCGTGGGCGTGCTGGGCATCGGGCCGTTGGCGCTCGCCGGAGCCGCCGTGGTGTTGGCGCGACGGGATCGACTGGTGGTGGCGCTGACGGCCGCCGCGGCGCTGCTGGTGCTGGCCTGGATATGGCTGCACTATCCGCCGGCTCCCTGGGACCTGAACCGCCTGGCGGGACACGCTCGAAACCTGGCACTGGTGGCGCTGCTGCTCGCCGCGGCTGTGCGTTTGGGCGACTTCCGCCCCACGCGCGCCCGCTACGCCGCCGCCGTCGTGGCGATCCTGGTCACCTGGCCCACGGTCGTAGCGCCGGTCCGGAGTCTCGGGCTCGCGATCGGACACGGGGTCCAACTGGCCAACGCCACCTGGGTGCAGGAGCACTTGATCGATCAGGGCGTGGCCGTGCCCATGCGGCGGTTTCGGATGCCGCAGGTGTCCGCACGCGTTGCGGACTACATCCAGCGCCACACGCCGACGGAAGCGCGGATCCTCGCGCCCGAGGGGCCTTCCTGGGCCGTATCGGCCGCCACCGGTCGCCCGAACAACGCGGGGCTTGCCGGCCTGACGTATCTGGTTTACCACTTCGGCCCCGAATACGCGGATGCGGCGGACTACCTGGAGCCGGCCGCCATCCGGCGCCTGGGAATCGACTACGTCCACACGACGGATGCCTGGATCAGCGCACTGCCGAGGCGAGCGCAGTCGTGGCTCGCCGATCCGCAACTCTTCGAGCTCTTGGTCAAAGACGGCGACGAGCGGCTGTATCGGGTGCGGCGGGCGTTCGTTGATCTCGACGTTTCGCCGAATCCCAAGTCGTTTGAAGCCCTGAGGCAATCCGTGCCGCCGTCGGCAGCGGTCTACATCGTGGCGCCACCCAGGGAACCCGTTACCCTCCGTGTCGCGTCGGCCGTGTCGCACGCCCGGCTCGTGGGAGAAGTGGACCCACTCTTCCTCCACCTGCAACCGCCCGCGAAGTGGCACGTCGCCCCCCTCACGACCGAATCCCCCGACTTTGTCGCCCTGCCGACGGGCGTCGAGCCCTGGATGTTTCCGCTCTCGGCCCGGTCACCGATTTGGTGGCGCGATGATGTCGCGGTCTACGCGCCCAACGGCGCGGCGCCACGGATCATGGATGCTCCGGTCCCGGAGGTTCCGCCGCCGGGCGAGCCGCCGGTGCTGGTGGAAGTGACCGCCGTGGAGGTGGCCGCAGGCCGCGTCGAGTTCGCGGCGGCGTTCGACGAACGCACCTCGCAGGGTTGGACGAGCCAGGATTGGGTCGTTCTGGAAGGCGACCTATCCCCGTGGGCCATTCCGACGGAGACGTTTCGCAGGGGTCACGAGCCGACAATCGCGAAGTGGATTGCGGGATTGCTATCGGCGGGCAGCGCGACCTCGGCGCACGACTATCGGTTCGACGCCCGGACTTTCGAGTTGTCGGTGCGCAACGACGCTGGGGACTTCGTGCCCCTGGCATCCTCGGCCGTGAACCTGGGACCCGGAGGCTACACGCTGGCGCTGCGCCTGCGACACGAATACGAGCCGAACCATTGGCGCGACGCCGCCGTGATCCCGGTGCTGCGGATCAGGATCGCCGAGAGCGGAGACGTCGCCTATGAACCGTTGGATGACGTTCTCGGCGGGCCGGTCCCATAGGCTCGCTGGACGCCATGCTTGCGTCGAGCCCGGCGGGCCCCAACTCGCCCAGGGGAGGATGGGCGCACGATTTGAACCAGCGCCTGAAAACGCGTCATGCGTGGCAGGATCGGATTCGCCTGGCGGGAGACGATGAATGACCGTTGACCCCACGGTCGTTCCCGGCCTCCTGCTCCTGGCGGGGGAGCTCATCGCCCTGGCCGCCGTGGGCTACGTCGTCGCCCGGGTGGTGCTGCGACAGGACGACGAGCGCACGGCCCTAGCCCAGGGTCTGGTGGTCGGGCTCGCTCTTTGGGGCGTGATCGTCAACTTCGTCATGTACCTGGTTCCGGGCCTCGGCGGGGCCATTGTGGGTTGGAGCGTCACGCTCACCGCGGGCGCTATCCTGGCCTGGCGCGCGCCTCACCCCATAGGCCCACGGCCGCGCGTGGCCGCGGGGTTTGTCGTTGCGGCCTTGGCGCTCATGTGGATCGCGCTCGCCAGCCGCCAGCTACTGACGATTCCCGACTGGGAAATCCACCTGGGCCTGTCCGCCGTGATGCGCGCGGGCGCAGGGTTCCCGCCAGAGCTGCCCTGGAATCCCGGCATCCCGGTGTCCTACCACTACGGCTTCGACCTCCTCGTCGGGCTGCTGGCGCCGCCTTTCGGTCCCGACCTTGCCTTCACGACGGAGCTGCTGGGCGTATACATCTGGACGGCCCTCGCGCTCATCGTCGTGACCACGCTTATCCAGCGCGGCTCGGCGCTGGGGGCGGTGCTCCTGGCGCCGCTGCTGCTCACGGCCGGCGCGTGGACCGTGGTGTTTGTGCCGCCGCCCGATGTGCTGCTCGTTCCGGTTCCGGCGGGGATTCCGTCCGCCGGGATTCGCGCGTCGCTGACGGACCTCTATTGGCCCAGCGTGCAACTGCCGTGGTTGTGGCCGGGCCTGGCGTCAGAGGGCCTGTCGACCCCATCGCCGCCGAACCTCTTCAAGCCGTACTTCCCGTTGGCCTACGCACCGGCGCTCGTGGTGCTCGAGCGGGCCGCATCCCCCGCGGGCCGCTGGCCGGGGCGCAGCGTGGTGCTCGCGCTGCTTGTCGGTTTCGTCAGCCTCTCCGACGAGGCCGTCGCTCCCATCGTGCTCGTCCTGTGGGTGGTCTTCGAGGCAATGGCGTTCTGGAAGGCGCGGCAGCCGGGCGCCGACACCACCGGCCTGGCGCTGCGGGCCGCCGCCGGGCCGGCGCTCGCCATGCTCCTGCTGGTCCTGAGCGGCGGCGCCTTGACGGGTGTACTGACCGATGCGGGCGGGTCCGGCCTCTCGCTCGGGTGGATCGACGACGCGAGCGCCCGCCGGCCGATAGCAACGTTTGCCCAGCAGCCGGGCGGCCTGGGCCTGCTGGGGCTCGGTCCCCTCGTCGTGGCCGCCGCCGCCGCGCTGCTGGCGTGGCGTGATCGGCTGGTGCTGGCGCTGATCGCCGGCGCGTTGGTGTTCCTGCTCGCCGCGTTGACGCTGCAGTACGAGTTCTCACCGGACGTCGCCCGACTGGACGGCCATGCGCGCAACTTTGCGTTGCTGGCGTTGCTGGTCGCCCTCAGCATGCGTCTCGCGGGCTTGCGGCCGCGCTGGCGCACCGCGGCCGGCGCGCTGCTCGTGGGCCTGGTGATCTGGCCGACGGTCGCGGCGCCGGCCCGCAATCTCGGCTTGGCGGTCGGCCAGGGCGTGCAATTCGCGAATGAACCCACGGACAAGCGCGAGTTCAACGTGATTCCCATGGACCGCTATGAGATCAAGCGCTTCGAGTCCAAGCGCATTGCCGCATTTATTCGCGACCACACGGCGGTTGACGCGCGCATCCTCACCACGAGCCCACTCGAGATGACGCTCGCGACCGGCCGCCCCAACAGCCTGGGGTTCGTCGGTGTTTCCCATTTGGTGGCGTTTTCCGGCCCGGACTACGCGGACGCTCGCCGATCGCTCGAGCCCACCGCCATCCGGCGGCTCGGCATCGACTACCTGGTGGTGCCCGGCGCGTGGATGGCCGAGCTTCCGGCGCGCGCGCAACGCTGGCTGGCGAACCCTGAGCTGTTCGAGCCACTGGTGCGCGACGGCGACGCCACGCTCTATCGCGTGCGGCCGGCCTTCCTGCAACTCGATGCGCCGCCCACGCCCGGATCTTTCGCGCACCTGCGATCCTCGGTCCCGCCCGCGACGACCGTGTACCTGCCGCCGCAACTCCATTGGTTGACGAGGCTGCGCGTGGCGTCGGTTCTGCCGCACGCTCAGCTGCTGGGCACGGTCCATGGGTGGCTGCATCGGCGGATGCCTGCGCCCTGGTCGGCCGAGCCGCTCGGCGACCGGGCGCCCGATCTCATCGTCCTGCCCGCGACCGTCGAGCCGTGGATGTTGCCGCCCGCCGGCCGGCGGCCCGTGTGGCACAACCACGAGATCGCCGTGTATGCGCCGAATGGCGCCATCGCGCCAATCGTTCCGCCGCCCGCGCGGCCCGACCCGCCCGTCGTCGACGTGCGGCTGTCCGACGCGCGCGCCGCGGATGGCCGCCTCACCTTCACCGGCACCTTCGACAACCGCACACCCGAACAGTGGACCAGCCAGGACTGGATCATGTTCGCCGTGGATGACACCCCGTGGAATATTCCGCTGGCCTTCGGTCCCGCCGGACGCATGCCGGAGGTTGCCGCGTGGTTTGACGGCTGGCTGGGGCCAGGGGCGACGACCACCACGCACACCTACGAGTTCGACCCGCGGGCATCCCGTCTGGCGATCCGCGATAGCGAAGGCGACTTCACCGCGGCGGCAGCGTCTGGGGACGTACCGGGTCCCGGCGTTTGGACGCTGGCGCTGCGCCTGCGCCACGAATATCAGTCGAGCCAGTGGCGCGACGCCGCCGTGATCCCGGTGCTGCGGATCAAGATCTCCCAAGGTGGCGAAGTCGCCTACGAGGTCGTCGACGCCGCGCGCGACGGGCGGCCGCTCCCGAGCGCTGCGGCCATGCCGTAGGCGGGTTGGGCAAGATGGGCGCCATGCCAGCGATGGACGACAGACCCACCGGCGGCGCGCAGGGACGGGCGGATGCCGGCAGCGTCACCGACGCCAATGCTGCGCCATCTTTGGCGGAGCGCGCCCGGTGGCCTGCGGCTCGAGCGTCTCGGCTTGATGCAACAGCGAGGTCGTTGGCTTGACCGTTGATCCGACGACAGTCCCCGGCCTGCTGCTGCTGGCGGCGGAGCTTGCTGTGCTGGCCGCGGTGGGATACGTCGTCGCGCGGGTGGTGCTGCGGCAGAGCGATGACCGCGTCGCGCTTGCCCAGGGTCTGGTGGTCGGGCTCGCCCTTTGGGGCGTGATCGTCAACTTCGTCATGTACGTGGTTCCAGGCCTCGCCGGGGCCATCGTCGGCTGGGGCATCACGCTCACCCTGGGCTCGGTGCTGGCCTGGCGCGCGCCGGGGGCCATCCGGCCGCGGCCACG
Source organism: Chloroflexota bacterium (assembly GCA_026708035.1). Classification (NCBI taxonomy): domain Bacteria; kingdom Bacillati; phylum Chloroflexota; species Chloroflexota bacterium. Next base: position 13,452 of record JAPOVQ010000008.1, read on the forward strand.
GGTAGTTGCGGGGTTTGTCGTCACGGCCTTGGCGCTCATGTGGGCGGCGCTCGCCAGCCGCCAGATCATGTTGATACCGGATCCACCCATGCATCTGGGGCTGGCCGCCACGATCCGGGCCGGCGGCTTTCCCCCGGAGTTGCCCTGGCTCACGGGCACTCTGGCGCGCTATCACCACGGGATCGACCTGCTGGTGGGACTGCTGGCGCCGCCGTTCGGACCGGACCTCGCGTTCGTCTCCGAGTTGCTGGGCGCCTATGCCTGGACGACCTTGGTCCTGATCGTGACCACGGCGATGCTCCAGCGGGCATCGTTCCTCGCCGTGATCGTCACGGTACCGCTCATGCTCAGCGGCGGCCTCTTGACCTTCACCGATGTCGAACTTGGCGTATTGCGATTGCCGGTTCCGGCCGGGCTGCCGGAGGCCGGCCTGCGCGCGTCGTTGACTGACATCTATTGGCCGCACGTCGAGTTGTCCGCGCAAGTCTTTGATGTCTTGTCCAACATCTGGAAGCCGGGATTTCCGCTGAGTTACGCCCTGGCGTTCGTGGTGCTGCAGCATGCGGCGAGCCACGAACGCTGGTCGTGGCAAGCAACGCTGACGCTGGCGGGGCTCGTTGGATTCCTGAGCCTGCTTTCGACCACGTTCGTGCCGGTGGTGCTGGTCGTCTGGGCCGGCCTGGCGCTGGTCTATTGCATTCAAGCTCGACGGGCCGAGGGGATGGCGCGGGCCGCGCCGCGGCTGGGTGCGGGGCCAATTCTCGCCGGGCTGCTGCTGCTCTTTGCCGGGGGCACATTCACGGGGTTCCTCGACGGTGCACCGCCGTCTGGCTTGGGGCTGGCTTGGGACCTTGAACCAAAGCACTGGGAAGCGCTAGGAGTCTTCGACGCGCGTCCCGGCGGCCTAGCCGTGCTTGGCCTGGGGCCGCTGGCGCTCGCGGGCCTGGCGGCGGCGCTGTCCCGGCGCGACCGGGTGGTGCTGGCGCTGGCGGCCTGCGCCGGCTTGCTGGTGCTCGTCTGGATCACACTGACGTATCCCCCCGCCCCCTGGGACATCGACCGTATGGCGGGGCATGCCCGCAACCTGTCGCTGGTGGCGCTGCTGCTGGCGTTGAGTTCGCGCGTCGCCGACCTGCCGCCCGGACGTTGGCGCGGAGCCGTGGGCGCGCTGCTCGTGGGTCTGGTCATCTGGCCCACGGTGGTGACGCACGCGCGCAGTCTGGGTCTGGCGATCGCCAATGGCGTGCAGCTGGCCAATGCCCGGTGGGTGCAACAGGAGCTGATCGATCACGGCGAGATCCTTCCCATGCGCCGGTTTCAACTGCGGGCCTTGACGGGACCCGTGGCGGACTTCATCCGCGACCACACGGCCGTGAATGCACGCGTGCTCGCCACCGAGTGGCCGTATTGGAATGTCTTCCTCGGCACCGGCCGGCCGAATAACGCCGGCTTTGCCGATGTGATCTATCACCAGAACTACTACCAAGGCGCGGAGTATTGGGACGCGCGCCACTACCTGGAGCCGGCCGCCATTCGGCGACTGGGTCTTGAGTACATTCTCGCGACGGACATCTGGGCCGCCGGATTGCCCGACCGTGCCAAGGCTTGGCTGGCGGACCCGGGCCTGTTCGACCTCCTGATCCGCGACGGCGACGAGTCGCTCTATCGCATTCGGCCGGCATTCCTCGAACTAGAGGTTGCGCCCCATCCCGAGTCATTCGAGGCGTTGCGGTCCGTCCCGTCGTACACCGTGGTCTACCTCGCTCCGCAGACCCTGTGGCTGGAGCGGCTCCGAGTCGCGTCCGTGCTGCCGCACGCCCGTCTCGTGGGTGACGTCAGCGCCAGCGCGCGACAGCTCCACTTGCGCGCACCGGAACCGTGGACGGTGGCGCCACTGGGCGAGCGGGCGCCCGATCTCATCGTCCTGCCGGCGGCAGTCGAGCCATGGACGTGGGCGTTTCCGCCCGGCGCCCGGCAGCCCATTTGGCAGAACCACGAGATAGCCGTCTACGCACCCGACGGGAACGTTGCGCCCATCACGCCGCCGCGCGTGGCTCTGGAAACGCCGCCGGTCACCGTCGAGATTGCCGAAGCCCACCTTGACGACGGGCGCATTACCTTTTCTGCCACCTTCCGCGAGCATGCGCCGGAGCGCTGGACGGGCCAGGATTGGGTCATCGTCCAGGTTGACGACGGACCATGGGCGGTTCCCACCAGCTTTCAGGGCCGCGGCCGCGGACCCGAGATCGCCAAATGGTTCGACGGACTCCTCGGCTCGGGGACGGCGACGACGTCGCACGCCTACGAGCTTGATGCCCAGGCTCCCAGTCTGGCGGTGCGCAGTGACAGCGGCGCCCTCACCCCGCTGCCGGCGTCCGAGGGTGACTTAGGGGTCGGAACCTGGGTCTTGGCGCTCCGGCTGCAACACGAATGGCAGCCAAACGTCTGGCGCGAGGCGGCCTTCATTCCAGTGCTGAAAATCGAGGTTCCCGTCGCCGGTGAGGTCGCCTTCTCGATCTTGGACGGCGTCCGCGTCCCAACGTCAGGCCCACGGACGCCGACGACGCCGTAGACGAGTCGGGCAAGATGATCCCAATGCCTGAGATGGACAACCGCGGGATGCGCGGTGGAGGCGCTGAGCTTGCCCGTTGATCCAACGGTGATTCCGGGCCTTCTGCTGCTGGCGGCGGAGCTCATCGCCCTGGCCGCGGTGGGCTATGTCGTCGCGCGGGTCGTGCTGCGGCAGTCCGACGACCGATTGGCGCTCGCCCAAGGTCTGGTGGTCGGGCTCGGGCTCTGGGGGGTGATTGCCAACTTCGCGTTCTACGCCCTACCGGGAGTGCCGGGTGCGGGCGTGAGCTGGGGCGTGACCCTCATGCTGGGCGCGGTCCTGGCCGGGCGTTCGCCCACCCCCATTCGTCCCCGACTTCGCACGGCGGCGGGCTTCGCCGTCGCAGCCCTCGTGCTCATGTGGATGGCCCTTGCCAGCCGCCAGTTGCTGACGATTCCGGATTGGCCGGTCCATCTTGGTCTGACCGCCTCGCTGAGGGCCGGCGAGTTTCCGCCGGTTCTGCCCTGGTCGCCCGGCGTCGCTACTCCCTACCACTATGGCTTCAACCTGCTGGTCGGGTTGCTCGCTCCACCGGTTGGACCCGACCTGGCGTTCGTGACGGAGCTGCTGGGCGCCTACATTTGGATGAGCCTTGCGCTCATCGTGGTGACCACGCTCATTCAACGTGGCTCCTGGCTCGTGGCGCTGATTCTGGCGCCGCTCCTCCTTACCGCCGGTGCCTGGACGCTCGTGTTTGTGCCGCCTCCGTACGTGCTCCAGGCGCCATTCCCGGCGGCGATCCCATCCGCCGGGATACGCGAGTCGCTGGTGAATGTGTATTGGCCCGCCGTGCAGCTGCCGTGGGATTGGCCGGGGCGCGTGTCGGACGGCCTCACGACCGCATCGCCGCCAAACATCTTCAAGCCCTTCTTCACCCTCGCGTACGCGCTGGCATTCGTGGTGCTGGAGCGGGCGGCAGCCTGCACGGATCGCCGGTGGCCTCGCGCCGCCGTGCTTGCGCTGCTGATCGGATTCTTGGGCCTGGTCGATGAAGCCGTCGCCCCCATCGTGCTCGCCCTGTGGATGGTCCTCGAGGCTGCGAATCTCTGGGCGAACCGGCCGGCGGGAGGCGCTCGCGTTCGCGCCGTGCGGGACGCCGTTGCGGGACCGGGCCTCGCCGTGTTGCTGCTGGCGTTCGGCGGTGGCGTGCTCACGAGCGTCCTGCGCGACACCGGAGGGTCCGGCCTCTCGTTTGGGTGGATCGACGACCCGGGAAGCCGCACCCCGCTGGGCGGGATCATCGAGCGACCAGGCGGGATTGGCCTGCTGGGATTCGGTCCCCTCCTTGTGGCGGGCGCTGCCGCGCTCCTGAGCTGGCGGGACCGGCTGGTGCTGGCGCTGGCCGTGGGCGGCGGTGCGTTCCTGGTCGCCGCTTTGACGCTGCACTATGAGTTTTCCGGCGACATCGCCCGATTGGACGGACACGCGCGCAACTTCGCCTTGCTGGCGTTGCTGCTGGCGCTGGCGACGCGGCTGGCTGGCCTGCAACTCCGTGCGCGCTACGCGGCCACCGCGGTGCTTCTCGCCGTCATCGTCTGGCCGACGAGCGTGGGGCCGCTCCGCAACTTCGCCCTAGCGGTTGGCCAGGGAACGCACCTTGCGAATGCCCAGGGAGCGTGGCCCGAGCTTGGCCGGCATCCCATGGGCCGCCAGCCGATCGTGCGCTTTCCGTCCGAACGCATTGCCGCGCATATCCGCGACCACACGCCGGTCGACGCGCGCGTTTTCTCGCCCAGCCCGGCGGCGATGTCGGTGGCCACCGGTCGCCCGAACGCGGAGGGGTTTGTCGGGCATGTTCACATGCACGTCTACACCGGCCCTGGGTATCTCGACATCGCGCGCTATCTCGAGCCGGCGGCAATTCGGCGGCTGGGCATTGGCTACGTGCATGCGCCTGATGCGTGGGTTGACGGCCTACCCAACGAGGCGGCCCAACGGCTCGGCGACCCTGAATTGTTTGAGCTGTTGATCCGCGACGGGGATCAGGCGCTGTATCGGGTGCGCCGCGCGCTCCTCGAGCTCGATGCGCCACGGCATCCGGAGTCATTCGAGGCGCTGCGATCCCTTTCGCCGTCGACCATCGTGCGCTTCGCCCCACAGACCCTCTGGCTGGACCGACTGCGCGTCGCCACGGTGCTGTCGCATGCCCGGCTGGTCGGGGACGTCACCGCCCAGCCCCTCCACCTGCGGACGCCTGAGTCGTGGACGGTCGAGCCGCTGGGCGAGCAGGCGCCTGATCTTGTGGTCCTGCCGGCGTCCATCGAGCCGTGGATGTGGGCGTTTCCGCCCGGCGCGCGGCAACCCATTTGGCAGAACGACGATGTAGCCGTCTATGCGCCAGACGGCATGGTTGCGCCCATCACGCCCCTGCGTGCAGCTCCGACAGCATCTCCGGTTACGGTCAACCTGTCGGATGTGCAGATCGAAAACGGGCGCGTCACGTTTGCGGCGAGCTTCGAGGAGCACGCGCCGGAACGCTGGACCGGCCAGGACTGGGTCGTTGTCCAGGTGGACGACGGACCCTGGCCGATCCCCAAGCGTTTCCTCGGTCGAGGACGCGGGCCTTCAATAGCCAAGTGGTTTGCCGGACTGATTTCAGCGGGGTCGGCGACCAGCTCGCACACCTACAGGCTCGACCTGCCGGCGTTCAGCCTGGCGGTGCGGAACGATTCCGGGGCCTTCGTGCCGCTCGCGGCGTCCGACGATCAGATCGGGACGGGGTCTTGGGTCCTTGCGCTTCGCCTGCGGCACGAGTGGCAGCCGAACCATTGGCGCGAGATCGCCTCCATTCCCGTGCTGCGAGTCAACGTTTCCGACGCCGGTGAGGTCACCTTCTCGATCTTCGACGACGTCCGCGACCAAACGTCAAGCCCAGGGACTCCGTAGACAGGTCGGGCAAGATGGGCCCAATGCCTGAGGTGTACGACTGACGTGTGTGGGCCCGCATGGAGTCTGGTGGTCCCAGGCGTCGTGAGCCGTCGGCTCGCCCGGAGCACGGCGTTCCGGCCGCCGGGGATCGAGGACACCCGCGGGATGCGCGGTGGAGGCTTTGAGCTTGACCCTTGATCCGACGGTGATTCCGGGCCTTCTGCTGCTGGCGGCGGAGCTCATCACCCTGGCCGCGGTGGGCTACGTCGTCGCGCGGGTGGTGCTGCGGCAGTCCGATGACCGCATCGCGCTTGCCCAAGGTCTGGTGGTGGGGCTCGCCCTCTGGGGCCTGTTCACCAACTTCGTGCTGTACCTCGTTCCGGGGCTCGCGGGGGCGGCCGGAGGCTGGGCCGTCACCGTCACCCTGGGTGCAGTGCTGGCCTGGCGCGCGCCTCGTCCCATACGACCCCGGCCGCGCGTGGCGGCGGGCTTCGCCGTGGCGGTCCTGGCCCTCATCTGGGCGGCGCTCGCCAGCCGCCAGCTGATGGTGATTCCCGACCCACCGATCCATCTCGGCCTGGCCGCCGCGTTCCGAGCCGGCGTGTTCCCGCCGGAATTGCCCTGGCATGCGGGCACGCTGGTGCGCTATCACCACGCCACCGACTTGCTGGTCGGCCTGCTGGCACCGCCCTTCGGACCGGATCTGGCATTCGTCTCGGAGTTGCTGGGGGCCTACGCCTGGACCGGCCTGGTCCTGATCGTGACCACGGCGCTGCTACAGCGGGCATCGCTCGTCGGCGTGATCGTCGCGGCCCCGTTGATGCTCAGCAGCGGACTCTGGACCTTCACCAACGTCGGCCCCGGGGTTCTGCACCTGCCCCTGCCGGCTGGATTGCCCGACGCAGGTCTGCGCGCGTCGCTCGGCGATGTCTATTGGCCACAGGTGGAGTTGTCCCCGACCGCGCACATCTCGGAGGTCCTGGCCGACATCTGGAAGCCGGGATTCCCGCTGGGATACGCCGTGACGTTCGTCGTGCTCAACTTCGCAGCGTGTCATTCACGCTGGTCGTGGCGAGAGTCGCTGACGCTCGCGGCATTGGTCGGCTTCCTGGGCCTGCTCTCAACCACGCTCGCTCCGGTGGTGCTGATTGCCTGGGCCGGACTGGCGGTGATGAACGTCCTGCGAGCGCGGCGGACCGAGCCGCCGGCGTCCGCGGCGCTCCGGCTTGGCGCCGGGCCGCTGTTGGGTGGACTGCTGTTTCTCGGCGGCGGGGGCGCCTTCACGGGATTCCTGGATGGAGCGCCGCCGTCGGGCTTGATGCTGGCGCAAGGCCTCGAGCCCATGCACTGGCAGGCGCTGGGGTCCTTCGACGCACGTCCCGGCGGCCTGGGCCTGCTCGGCTTGGGCCCGCTGGCCCTTGGGGGCGTGGCGGCGGCCCTCGCTCGGCGCGACCGGCTGGTGCTGACGCTGGCGGCGTGCGCCGGCTTGCTGGCGCTCGTTTGGCTCGCGCTGACCTATCCACCGGCGCCTTGGGACCTCAATCGCATGGCCGGGCATGCCCGCAACCTGGCGCTCGTGGCGCTGCTGCTGGCGATGGGCTCACGCCTCTCCAACCTCCCGCCCGGACGCTGGCGCGCCGTCGCCGGCGTCCTGCTGCTGGGTCTGATCACCTGGCCGACGATCGTGGCGCCGGCGCGCAGTCTGGGGCTGGCCATCGGTAATGGCGTGCAGCTGGCGAATGCCAGCTGGGTGCAAACGGAGCTGCGAGAACAGGGCGTGGACGTGCCCATGCGCCGGTATCAACTGCGGGCCTTGACGGGACCCGTGGCGGACTTCATCCAGGACCACACCGACGTCGATGCGCGCGTGCTCGCCACCGAGTGGCCCTATTCGAACGTCTTCTTCGGCACCGGCCGGCCCAATAACGCGGGTTTCGCCGATGTGATCTACCTGCTCTACCACCCAGGTCCGGAGTATTGGGACGCGCGCCACTACCTGGAGCCGTCGGCCATCCGGCGATTGGGCCTCGAATACGTGCACGCGACCGACGCCTGGGCCGCCGAGTTGCCCGAACGCGCCAAGGCGTGGCTCGCGGACCCGAGCCTGTTCGAGCTGTTGATCCGCAACGGAAATGAGGCGCTCTATCGCATTCGGCCGGCATTCCTCGCACTTGATGCGGCGCCGCATCCCGAGTCGTTCGAAGCGCTGCGCTCGGTGCCCGCGTCGACATCGGTCTACCTGGCCCCGCAGACCATCTGGTTGGACCGTCTCCGAGTCGCGTCGGTGTTGCCTCACACCCGGCTGGTTGGCGCCATCAGCGCGCGGCCGCTGCACCTGCGCACGCCCGAGCCGTGGACCGTGGAGCCGCTTGGCGTGGACGTGCCCGATCTCATCGTGCTCCCCGCGTCCGTGGAGCCGTGGACCTGGGCGTTTCCGCCCGACGCCCGGCAGCCCGTCTGGCAGAACGACGAGATTGCCGTCTACGCACCCGGCGGAAACGTCGCGCTCATCACGCCGCCGCGCACGACACTTGAAACGCCGCCCGTAACCGTCGTGATAGCCGACGCCCACCTCGACGACGGGCGCGTTGCCTTTACCGCCACGTTCGACAACCAGGCGCCGGAGCGATGGACCGGACAGGATTGGGTTGTGGTCGGGGTGGACGACACATCGCCTTGGGAAGCGCCAACCGAGTTTCTCCCCGGAGGCCGGGGGCCGGTGCTTGCCAAGTGGTTCGCCGGGCTACTCTCCTCGAACATGGCCACCAGCACCCACTCGTACGAACTAGACGTGCCGGCGAGCAGGCTGGCGGTGCGAAACCAGAGCGAGGCCTTGGTGCCGCTCGACGCATCGGAGGGCGACTTAGGCGCGGGGTCCTGGGTCTTGGCGCTCCGCCTGCAGCACGAATGGCAGGCAAACCTCTGGCGCGAGGCCGCCTTCATTCCGGTGATCCGGATTGATGTCTCCGAGGACGGCCAGATCACGTATTCGGTGTACGAGAACGTTCGCGGCGAATTGCCTTAGCGTCCCTGGACGCCGCGCTTGCGCCGATTGGGTCGGGCACGGGGCTCTTGCGGCGGACCCGCCGGGCGCCGGACGAATCGCGCAGCACCATCTGACCCGCCGCAAGCGCCGACACATCGGGTGAAAATGGACGAATGATCGTCGATCCGGCCGTGATCCCGGGGGTGCTGCTCCTGGCGGCGGAGCTCGCGGCGCTGGCCGCGGTCGGCTATGTCGTCGTCCGCGTGGCCCTGCGGCAGGCCGACGAGCGGGCAGCCCTGGCGCAGGGGCTGGTCGTCGGCCTCGCGCTTTGGGGATTGATCACGAACTTCGTGCTCTACGTCGTGCCGGGTCTCGCCGGCGCTGCCGTCGGCTGGGGGGTCACGCTGGTTCTGGGCGCGGTCCTTGCGCGGCGCGCGCCCCAATCAATCCGACCGCGGCCGCGAGTCGTGGCGGTCTTCGTGTTGGCCGTCTTGGCCCTCCTCTGGCTAACGCTCGCCAGTCGGCAGCTGTTCGAAAGCCCGGACCCAACGCTGCATCTGGGGCTGTCGGCATGGATCCGCGCGGGAGGGTTTCCGCCGGAGGCGCCCTGGAATCCAGGCAGCCCCGTGCGCTACCACCACGCCGTCGATCTGCTGGTCGGCCTGCTCACGCCGCCGATCGGGCCCGACCTGGCGTTCGTGCAGGAGCTGCTTGGCGCCTACGCCTGGACGGCCTTCGCCTTGGTGGTGGTGACGGGGCTGTTGGGGCGTGGGTCGTGGCGAGTCGCGCTGGTCGTTTCCCCGCTGCTGCTCACCGCCGGCGCCTGGACCTGGACCGACTTGGGCGGCGGCATTCTGCAGATTCTCGTGCCCGCGGGACTACCGGCAGCCGATGTAGGGGGCGCAGTTGCCGAGGTCACCTGGCCGGCGCTCGGGCCGTCGTGGCCGTCGGAACCGGCGGCGCTGCACGACATCTGGACACCGGCCTTCACCCTGGGATACGCGCTCACGTTCGTGGTGCTGGGGCACGCGGTCCGATCTGAACGCGAGACGTGGCACGGCGTGCTGACGCTTGGGGCGATCGTCGGATTCCTCGGCATTCTCGTGACCTCGCTCGCGCCCGTGGTGGTTGTCGTGTGGGCCGTCCTGGCGGCTGTCCACGTGGTGCGAGATCGGCCCGGCGGCGGCGCCGTGCTGCGACTGGGCGCCGGGCTTGGGCTGGCCGTGCTCCTGATGCTGTTCGGCGGGAGCGCCTTCACCGCGCTCTTCGACGGTGGACCATCCACCGGCCTCGGACTGTCGTGGGACGTCGATCGAACGCGCTGGCGGGCGTTCGGCACGTTCGACGCGCGGGCGGGCGGCATCGGCGTGCTGGGTATCGGCCCCGTGGTCGTGGCGGGCCTCGCCGTGCTCCTGGCGCGCCGCGATCGCCTGGTGGTTGCGCTAGCCGCGAGCGCCGCCGTGCTGCTGGCGGCCTGGCTGGTTCTCAGCTATTTGCCCGCGCCGTGGGTGGTGAGCCGATTGGCGGGACATGCCCACAATCTCGCGCTTGTGGCGCTGCTGCTCGCGCTCGCCACCCGGCTCTCCAGCCGAGTGTCAGCCCGATGGCATGGCGCCGCCGGCCTCCTACTCGTCGCCGTCGTCGTCTGGCCGACCATTGCGGGGCCAGTGCGCAGTCTCGCGGCGGCGGTTGGAAGCGGTGTGCAGCTGGCCAACACCGACTGGGTCCGGCGAGAGCTTCACCGCCAAGGCCCGGCGTCACTGCGGCGGTTTGAAATGCCGATCATGTCGGACCGCCTGGCGAGCTACATCCGCGACCGCACGCCGTTGCACGCCCGGGTGCTGACGCCCGAGTGGCCCTATTGGGCGGTGTCCCTGGCAACCGGCCGGCCCAGCAGCGCAGGGTTCTCCGATCTGCGGCACCTCATCTACTTCACCGGCCCGGAATACCTGGACGCCGTCAGCTACCTGGAGCCCGACGCCATCCGCAGGCTGGGCATCGAGTACGTCCACGCCACGGACGCCTGGGCGGCCGCGCTGCCGCCGCGGGCGCAGGGCTGGCTGGCCGACCCGAGCCTGTTCGAGCTGCTGGCGCGCGATGGCGCCGAATCGCTCTACCGCGTCAGGCAGGCGTTCCTGACGCTCGACGTCGAGTCGCATCCCGAGTCATACGAAGCGCTGCGCTCGGCGCCGTCGTCGACGATCGTGCATCTCGCCCCGGAGCTCGGCTGGTTGGACGGGCTGCGAGTCGCCTCGGTGCTGTCCCACACGCGCCTGGTCGGCGCCGTCGACACGCAGCATTTACACCTGCTGGCGTCCGCGTCCTGGACGCTGGAGCCGCCGGGCGGACGGACGCCCGATCTGGTGGTCCTGCCGGCGTCCGTCGAGCCACCGACGGCGCCGAATGTGGAGTGGACGCGAATCTGGCGCAACGACGACATCGCGGTCTACGCGCCGGCCTCCTCGCGCAGCCGTGCCACGAATGAGTCTTGGACCACGCTCACCGCATCCAGGGGGATCGGCTGATCCGCGCCCACGGGCTCGCGCACAGCGGCCCCGTAAGCGAGCCCCAGCGGTAGCACGCCGTCGGCGCTCACCGCTTCCGCCCGGTCGATCAGGCCGTAGACCAACTCTCCACCCGATCCGTCCAGCGTGTCGCCGGGCTGCAGGTCGCGCTTGGCAAACGCCAGCACCTCGGAGGTCGGCGTTTCCCGGGGCGCGCCCGACGCCGCGCCGAGCAGCGCCGCCTGGGCGATGCTCAGCGGCGTCTCCACGCCGCACAGGTGGTACTCGCGAAAGAGCAGCGTGCGATCGCCATCGTGCGAGACGCGCGTGCCGTGAATGCGCAGGTCCTCGCGCACGCGCTCGTCGTCGCAGGTGACCACGGTCCACACACCGGTGGCGATGTGTTCCGGCATCTCGGACGCGCCATCGGGCGCCACGGCGTTCGCCAGATCGACCACGCCCGTCCGGTGCAATAGACCACCGGCGTCGCGCGGCGCGAACAGATCGGCCAGCTCGTTCAAGCCGGCCGACGGCTCGTGCATGCCGCGACGGTCCGGCGGCAGTCCCGTCATATTCGAAACGGCGCACATCTCGATCTGGGACTTGGTGCCGTCGCGGAACGAGTTGTACATCTGCGCGTTCAGGCGGAGACGGTCCGCAGTCTCCGCGTCGTAGCCGAGTCGCGCCAGGGCCTCGTCGGCGTCCCCGTGGCGGTCGTGCGGGTAGAGCCGCGTGCCGCGCCCCACGGCCACCGGTTCCAGGCCCAGCGCGACGGCCCAGTCGAACAGCTCCATGATCGCGATCGGCTGGTCGCCGGCGGCGAGCGTGTAGACCACCCCCTGCCGCCGCGCCTCGCGCGCCAAGGCCCAGCCGCAACTCATGTCCGCCTCGACCGTGACCATGACGACGTGGCGGCCTCCGCGCAACGCCGTCCACGCGTTGCGGGCGGCCACCTCCGGGATACCGGTCGCGTCCACGAACACCTCGATGGGCGCGGAGGCCAACGCCTCGGCGTCGGGCGCCAGCGCGGCATTGCCCGCTTCAACGGCCGCTTGCGCGGCGACCGCGCTCTCGCAGCGCTGCAATTCGTCGTCCGCCCAACCGGCGGCGCGCAGGGCCTCCGCGCCGTTCCGCGCGTTGGGATCGGCCACGGCCGCCAGACGCAAACCGTCCATCTGCGCGATCTGCGCCGCGATGCTCGTCCCAAACCGACCGGCGCCCGCCAGCGCCACCGTGACGGGTCGGCCGGCCGACGCTCGCGCCTCCAATCGCTCGAGCAACGGGCGCATCATGAGGACGGGCTCCGGGGTAGGGGCGGTTCGCGAACCGCCCTGCCGCGCAGATCCAGCGGAAGGTGCGTCATTTGACAGGGGCCTTGTCGGAGTCGACTCATTCGAATTCTAGTCTTGGACACGACGCTCAAACCGTCCATCGTCATCCGCGCGGCAAGTCGGCCATGCCTCGCAGGGGCGGGTTTGAAACTCGCCTCTACACGACCAGATCCGTCATTCCGGCGAAGAGCCCGCCCGGTGGCCCGCGCGGCGTGTAGCGTGGGACCATAATCACCGCAGTCGTGAACTGTGAGGCACGTGATGACCAGCCTATTTCGACATCGTGATCTCGGCGCCGCCCAAGCGCTCGTCGCCGCGGCCATTCTCGGCGTCGCACTGTTCGCGTGGGGCGACCAGACCGGCATGTTCAGCCGGCCGGGTCTGGCCTCGACCGACAACTGGACCTGGCGGCTCTGGCAGATCGGCGCGCTGCTCATGGGCATTCCCGGCGTCTGGTGGATCTGGCGTGGCACCCGCCGCGTGGCGTGGTCGCGCGGTCTGATCCTGACCGTCCTGGCCGTAATCGTCTTTCTCAACACGTACACGGAAGTGTTGTCGTCGGCGCATTTCGGCAATGTCTGGAAGATGATCAACCCGCTCTTCCTGGGATGCACCACCGTGGCCGTTGCCGCACTCTGGATTCGCGGCGGCTTCTGGGACGGCATCGGCGCCGCGGTCTTCGCCGCGCTCGGAACCGTGGTGTTCATCAACGCCTACTTCGTCAACCACGACATCCTCTGGGAGGCGCTGAACCCGCTGCGGACATTGGTCTTCTTGCTGTGGGCGTTTGCGGCGTTGCAGGTGGGCCCAGAATCCCGGGAATCCGCCAATGAATGACAACTCCTTGTTCGAAGCGGCCTACCCGTTCCAGGACGACGTGCTCGCGCTGCCCGTCACGGACCTGGACACAGCGTCGGAGTGGTATTCCCGATCCTTCGGCCTTTCCGAGGCGGAGCGCCGGGACAGCCCCGTTCCCACCGTCCTCATGGAGCGAGACGGCGTGCGGCTCGGCTTTGCCGTGAACGGCGGCGATGCCAGCGTCGACGGCGCGGCCATCCTGGTCAGCGACATCCACCGCGCCCGGCAGGAGCTGGAGGCCAACGGCGTCGCCATCGCCAACTCGCGCGTGGATGAGCGCGACGGGCAGAAGTTCCAGGTGTTCTTCGTCGTCGCGCCGGACGGACTCTGCTGGTACTTCCATCAGCCCGTCGAATAGGCACGGACCGGGGCGAAGCGATGCGTTGTCCCGGAATTGCGTCGATCCTGCCGTGACCGACCGGCGCCGGCAACCCGGCGACCAGGTCGTCGTGCGCAGCGTGTGGGGCGCGAAAATCCAAATCGCGATGCCGATGACGGTGATCGCCGACACCGAGCGAATCACGGCCCTCTACCTGGCCGCCGGCACGCCCATCAAGAACAAGAGCACCTACCGATCCGACCACTTGCCGATCGGGGACTGGGAGATGGTCGACGACATCTGGCGGGACGACCTGATCCGCATCAAGTCCGCGGACGACGCGCACGCCTACTACGCCATGTGGAAGGGCGGCCGGTTTCATCGCTGGTATGTCAACCTCGAAAGCGCCTACCAGCGCACGTCCATCGGCTTCGACTTCACCGACCACGTGCTAGATCTCGTCGTCGAGCCCGACCTGGCCGGCTGGCGGTGGAAGGACGAAGACGAGCTGGCAAGGGCGGTTGGGCTGGGACTCGTCACCCAGACGCAAGCCGATGCCTTCTACGCGGAGGGCGAGCGCGCCATTGCCCGGCTGGAGGCGAAGCGCTCGCCGTTCGCCGACGGCTGGGAAACGTGGCGTCCCGATCCGGCATGGCCAATCCCGGCGCTGCCGTGCGATTGGGACCTCATCGAGTAGCGACGGCTTCTTCTCCCTCTCCCTCTGGGAGAGGGTCGGGGTGAGGGCCCTTTCGAGCCATGCGCCCGGTTCACGTCGACGCCTGCCGGGTAGCAGCCAGGCGCTCTTGGCACGCGTGCCAAATCGCATCGGCCACGGCGGTCGTTTCCCGTAATACCTCGAGATTCGTGAAACGCAGCACATGGATACCCCGACCCTCGAGAGTGGCAGTGCGCCTTGCATCGCTTGTGCGTCCGGTCAGATCGGCGTGCTGCCCCCCATCCACCTCAACAGCAAGGCGCAGCTCATGGCAATAGAAGTCCAGCACAAAGGGGCGATTGGGTGCTGGCGGCGAAACTTGACCCCCATTCTCCGGCGGCGAACCAGCTGCCAGAGCACGACTTCTGAATCAGTCTGGCCTCGGCGGAGGCCCCGGGCCAGCTTGATGAGCCGGGGCGGAGTGTGCTCGAAGGGACGGTTCGAATGCGACATGGATGCTCATCCAGCGAGTGCGGGCTCTGCCTCTGCCAACGGAAGAACCCCTCACCCTAACCCTCTCCCCCAGGAGAGGGAACAACACCCTCTCCTTCAGCAGACGGAGTAGTTCCTAACCCCAGGAGAAAAGGTGGGCCCGCTCCTCAACGAAGGGGAATGAAGGCGCGCGTCCGCAGCCTGCCTACAATGCGGCTCTCGATATGGACGGGGGACGACCTGATGCCAACGCTCTGGGGACGTGACTACACCCGCGCGGAGTTGATGGCTCGCGTTGGCGACCTGTCCCAGGTCGGCGGCGTCCGCGAATACCGCCTGGGCGGGCGCTCTCGCGAGACCGTTCACTCGCTCTATGGGGACTCGGGAATCTGATATGACCGACGGAAGTAATTGGCCATTTGAAGACGCTGACTCCGCCGGCACGTTCAATGAATTCATACACGAGCTAACTCGATCCACCGACGGTGGCATAGCTTTCTTCGGCGCGGGAGTCTCTGCGTCCGCAGGACTGCCGACTTGGGATGAGTTCCATAGGGGATTCTTGAAGCACTTTGGCGCCGACGAACGACCGCAGAATTCAGATTCAGGCCGGGATATACCAACTGATATTGACTATCATACCAGCAGAGACCATACAAGATCTCTCGCATATATAAAGTCAACTTTCGGGAATCCGAATCCGGCAATTCCCAGCCTCATGAGAATTGCTCGACGGACGCGCCTATTTCGCTATTACTATACCACGAATATTGATGAACTTTTGTTTCAAGCAGCCTACGGGGATCCCATTGCGTCCTATCCTCACTACATGCCAATGGAGTCTAGATTCATCTACTTGCATGGGCGAGCATCGACCGCCAAGTGCATCGATGATCATCTTGTCATCGGATCCAAGGGATATGATTTCGCGTACGATGACATACAGGGTGGATTTGCAAAAGCTAAGTTACAGCTCATTGCCCCTTATCCAGTTCTATTTCTCGGATTTTTCGTTTCGTGATACTCGTATATCTTCATCGCTCGCCAACATGGCACAGGCTGCTCGATTGCGACAGTCTACCGCTGGCGACGTCCAAATGTCCGAAACCGTTTCGAACCTCAAATGGTACAGCCTAGAAAAGGCTCCTGATCAAGATGAAACTTCCAGGATAGAAAGTATGCACGCGCGAACTCAGCGGCTGAAACAATACGGTGTACGGGTGATTTGGTATCAGGATGGTGGGGCACCGGATCCTTATCGTGCGGCATTTGAGATCATCCGGCAAACGCAGCGTCGAAGCAGGGAGTTGACTGTGGCCGAAAACGACTTGGAGTTCGTCGAACGCCTGATTGAAGCTGAGGAGCTCGCATCAATCGCGGCTCCGACTCCCGGCCAAGTTAGGCGGGCAGTGGCGATAGTGAATGGGCATCCGAGGGTGGCGTTGGCGTTCTGGGACGTTGTCGAAAGCGTCGAGTGGTTTCGAAGCCTGCGAGACGCCGGCATTCTTGCCCCCAAGCCGGTTCTCTTGGCCGCGAATGGCGACCGCCGCGCTCCGTACTGGATGGCCTCCGGATTGCTCAGGCGGGTAGCCTCTGCTGCGCCCTCCGAAGTCGCCCAATTCTTGTGCAGCATCGATACCGACAACTGGGCAGCAATTCGCGGCGCATTTGAAATCCTCGAGGCGCTGGACGAATCTTCTGGAGCCTATGTCGGACCACAATTCGCCAAGTGGTCTGTCGACGCAATGTCCATCGAACCTCTGCTTCTCTACCAAGCCTCGGAGTCATCGCAGCGGCTCAACTCAGACGGAAAGCCGAAGGCAGCGCTCGCCCTGTTGGAAGCGATCCTGCGCAAACTCGCGGAATCTGGTCTCTCGATCACGGAAGGGGTGGGATCCGATTTCAGTCACGCCATCGCGCCGATCCTAGGGCGATCTGAGCCCGCCGTGGAGGCAGTGAGCCATACCCTCGAGGCAGCGCTCATTGAGCGTTGTGGTACGCCGGAAGACGACAACGTCCGGTATTTGCGGCATGCAATTGAACCTCATCGAATGGACTTGACCGAGTCCTCTGCCATTAGCCTCCTGATTGACGTATTGCGGGATGCGTTGCTTCAGACAAAGGACGACTCCGCCCGGTCGACAGCAGTCACGAAACTCCTTCAATCCAGTTGGCCAACGAAGCGGCGAATCGGAATCGCCCACTGCTTCCTACTACGCTCCGACTTGACTATTCATGAAGCGAGAGTCATCACTCACGAGAATCTAGCAAACGATCATCTCTTTCACGAGTTAGCAAAGTTGCTGTCAGACGACATAACGGATATTACCGAACAGCGAACTGACACGCTTAAGCGCTTCGTGACGTCTCTCCACGATAGTTCGAGCGAGAACGACCGGTTCGACTATAAGCTGTGGTCCCAAGTTCTTCCCATAGAACTTCTGCCCGAGCCCCCAGCACCGATAGAGGACGATTTCGAAGATTCCGATAGACATCTGTTTCGTGGCGTTTACTTCGGCAGCGTTACTTCACGAGGTGCACCATTGGACCTTGACAGCTTCGCTGAACGTGCATCGACGTTGTCGTCCGACGAGCTGTTGGCCCTTGTTCGGGATCCCGCCGCCCATGGGGTGCGGATCACATGGAAGCACAGTACAAGTGAGATGTGGTCACTATTGGCCGAATACGCCAAGGCTCGCGGCACACTCGACCCGCTAGTCCAGATCCGACCGGAGGACCTGGAGGGCCGACAGGTTTGGCAAGCGATCGAAGCAATGGCCGAAGTCGCAGGAGATGATCCGATCCGATGGAGCGAAGTCATAGATTGGGCTTCCAGAATGGTTTCCAAGCTTCCGGCAGACAAGCTATGGCCGATCGGCGGCTTGTTGGAGGGCATCGGAGATTCAATTCCCCTCGGGCTGAGTCATAGTGCCAGAAAACTCGCAATGCAAGTAATCGAGAAATCGAAGCGCACCGACAGACTCGAGTCGGAATCTCTCGAACACTCGTTTGTCGGCGGTTACCTAAACCTACCAGCCGGCAAAGCCATGCGAGCATTGCTCGAACTTCTCCGCCGAGAGATCTTCAAGGCCGATACCGACAAGGAGAGTCTCCAAGACCTTCCAGAGTGGTTCAAAACGACTGTGCTAGAACGCTTGAGTCGAGATTCGATGGGCCTCGGCATCGACGCGTGGATCGGTGTCGGACTCTACTATGCGCTATTTTGCGACCGCTCACCGGACTCAGCCGAATCTATCGCGCGGTATCTCGAATTCGAAACGTCAGAAACGTCTACTGCTAAGGTTGCATTCTGGTCCGGACATCTATCAGCGCCTACTCTTTGGACCGGTACCCTAGAGCGTCTCCATGATGCCTATCGGATTAGCGCGCGCACGCTGCAGGCGGACGGAATCCTCGAAGATGATCTCAGAGATCGGTTCTTTCAGCATATAGTGATCGGAGCCCTCAGAAATATTGCTGGCTATGACGAACTACTGTTGAGCACGCTTAGTTCAGATTTCACACCGGTTGCAAGAGGTTCAATAGTCTTCGCCCTCGGACGGGCTGTGCGAGAGATGACTGACAGCACCGACGCCAAGCTACAATCAACTGTTATCTGCTGGTTTCGACGATATTGGGCAAAGCACGTCGAGGAAATCGGCGGTCAGGATGGACCACAATTGGCGACCTACCTCCGCTGGCTGAAGGATCTTCAGTTGCCGCCGCGCACAATCGACAACCTGATTGAAGCATCTCTGGATCAGGTGAGTGAAGGGTTCGAAATACACACTGTCTTTGAATATCTGGGGCGATACGCTGAGGAGGATCCGGACACCGTGCTCGCGCTCCTCGGCCGCTGCGTCGACTGGTATCGACTGCGGGACGACGCATGGCTTCACGCCGAAATGATGAAGGACCTTCTTGACCAGGTCGCGCCGCTAACAAGACATGAAGCGATCCTGCGCGAAGTTCTCGACGGGTTAGCAGAACTGGGCGCAATTTCGACCGCCGATGTGCATCGGTACCTCGGAAGCGATCAGTCCTAGGTGAAATGGCGGAGGGCATTGGACCCAACAGTTGGGCACAACACTGCCGTGCAAGGCACCTAGTCCTCCCTCCCTAAAGGGTAGATTGGCTCGGTTGATCGGCACGCTCTGAGGGACGAATCCCGCCGATCCCCGGCCCACCTACAATGCGGCTCTCGATATGGACGGGGGACGACCTGATGCCAACGCTCTGGGGACGTGACTACACCCGCGCGGAGTTGATGGCTCGCGTTGGCGACCTCTCCCAGGTCGGCGGCGTCCGCGAATACCGCCTCGACGGCGGCTCGGGCGACGGCGTGGAGGCGGTCGATTTCGACACGGGATCGGGTCTGCGCTTCACCGTGCTTCCCGGGCGCGCCCTGGACATTTCGAGCGCTTCATACCGCGGCATTCCCCTGGCGTTCCGCACGCCGACGGGCGACGTGCAGGGCGCCCGCTACGAGCCCGGCGGCCAGGGCTGGATTCGCACCACGGTGCTCGGCCTGCTGGTGACCGGCGGTCTCACCAACGTGGGCGATCCGGTGGACGACGACGACGAGGGGGGCGAGGAGGGTCTGCACGGACGGCTGTCCAACCTGGGCGCGACCAACGTCTGGGCGGACGGCGCGTGGGACGGCGACGACTACCGCATGTGGGTCCAGGGCCGCGTGCGCCAGGCGACTCTCTACGGCGAAAACCTGGAGCTGGTGCGCCGCATCGAAACTTCGCTGGGCTCCAGCACCATCGAGATTCACGACACGGTGACCAATCACGGCCACCGCCAGCAGCACATGATGATTCTGTATCACATGAACCCCGGCCATCCGCTGCTCGACGAGGGCGCGCGGTTCCACGTGCGCAGCCAGTCGCGCCGGTTCCACGACATTTACACCGGGGCAAGCCCGGAGGGGTGGGAAGTCTACGAAGGCCCCTCCGTCGACTGGCAGGTGCAGGTGTTGATTCACGACGTGGAGGCGGCGACCGACGGCACGGTTCACGCGGCGCTCGTGAATCGCGGGCTGGGCGACGGGCTTGGGCTGGGGTTCACCTGGAACAAGCACCAGCTGCCCTATCTGAACCATTGGCGAAACACCACGCCCGGCGACTACGTGACCGGCATCGAGCCCGGCAACGCGACCGTGCTCGGCCGCGCGCGCAACCGCGCCGACGGCACCTTGCACTCCCTCGGGCCCGGCGAGACGGCGTCGTTCGACGTGCGCATCCAGGTGCTCGACGGAGCGGACGCCATCGACGACTTCCTCGCGCGCGTCGGGGCGTAGTCGGCCGCGCGGTCCGATGCCCCGCGAACGCCGGGACGCGCCCGATGCGCCGCCCGCTCACCGCGAGACCCTGCGCGTGCGCTACTCGGATACCGACGCGCAGGGCATCGCGCACCATTCGAGCTATCTGCTCTGGCTCGAAGAGGCGCGGCTCGGGTGGCTGCGCGCCATCGACCTTGGCTACGCCGACCTCACCGCCGGCGGCATGTTTCTGTCGTTGGTTGATTGCAGCTGCCGCTATCTCTCGCCGGCCTTTGGGGAGGACGTGGTGACCATTGAGGTGTGGGTGGTCGAGGTCTCGCGGCTGCGGGTGCGGCTGCGCTACGAGATTCGGCGCGACGACACGCTGCTGGCGACCGCCACGACGCAGAATGCCTTCGTGGACGGGGACGGCCGCCCGCGGCGGCTACCAGCCGACCACCCGACGTGGCTCAAGCTGCGGGAGCTTTGAGGGGCCAGGGTTGGACCGTGCCGTAAGTATGGGCGCAACTGAACGGGCGGGTCTGATACCCCGCCCATACTCCAACCATCCCGCGCCACCGGTCTCGACCGGACTGGATCCCGTCCCATTTCGCCTTCGGGTAGGCCGTTTGTCGGCATGATGGGTGGGTTCCCGTCTGCGCGGGTAATGACGGAGGGGTTGCGCAAAGAACTCCTTGCGCGGGCATGACGCCGGGGGTGCCGCGGTCGGCTATTGGTGGGGCGGCGTGATGAAGTCGCACCTCGGACCGCTGGCGCGGCTGAGCCGGCGATCGAGCGTCACGAGCGGATAGTCGAGGGCCTCGGCCAACGCGACATACCACGCGTCGTAACTGGTGACGTTTGCGCGCAGCGCCCACACGCGCTCGGCGTACGGGGCGAACGAAAACAAGGCAATATCCAACCGCAGCATGTCGCGGTGGCTGGCAGTGGCTTGCAGCGTTGAAATCCGGCCGGATCGCTCCATCCGGCGCAGGATGTTGCTGGTCTCGGCTAAGACGAACTCCGGTCCGGCCACGGGGCCTTCGGCAACAGCCGCTTCGGCCCAGGATCCTACGGGTCCAGTCTCGACTAGAGCCGCGACGAGGACGGATGCGTCGACGACGGCCCTCACTTGCGGTCCGCGTCGCGAGCCTCGAGGATTTCTGACGCCGTCACGCGCGTGCCGTACGCTGCCTTGCGCCGACGTACTTCTGCCAGCCATTCGTCGTTGGAGGGCCGCGACGCGATGCGCTCCAGCTCCCCGCGCAGGAATTCCTGCATGGACTGGCCGCGACGGGCCGCGCGCGACGCCAGCTCGTTGCGGACGTCGTCGGGAACGTCCCGAATGGTGATCTGGATTGGCATAGCAGCACAATGCCAGCATTGCTGGCATTGTGCAAGCAGCGAAGTGCTCTTCGGGCAGCCGACGGCGTCGAGGCCTGATCGCGAAGAGTCGCGACGCCCCCGAGCCTTGGCTAGTTCAGATCCGACGCCCCGTAGCCCGACAGCGTGTGGATGGGCATGTTGTGCCGAATCGACGCGTCGGTAATCACGCGCTGGGTGCGAGATGAGGTGGCCGACTCGTCGAGCAACAGGCGCAGGATGCCCCTCAGCACGCCCAACGCCCTGCGGGGGGCCACTTGAAGGCCCGTCACCGCCAGACGCGCCCAGCGGAGCGGAGCGGCGGGACGCCGCGGCAACTCTGCCTGTGACCTGACGACGGGCTGGTAGCGGCGGATCACGCCGGGTGCGTAGCGGCGCGCACCTGCCGCCTTGCGAAAGTCGGAATGGCCATTGGCCCTCGACACGGAGAACCGATTCGGCCCTGAGAAGTCGGCGTTCGGCGGATGGCCCCACGCATTCGCCCGCTCACGCCTTTTTCGTGCGACCCACTCGCCGAGACGGTCGGCAAGACTCCGCAGATGCTCAGCAGGGGTCGTTCGCGAAGCGCCCCCAGCGCGTGCCACGAGGGCGCGTGGAGACTCGACCAGACTGAAGTGCGGCCGGCGCCGGAATGACGCAGAAGTACGCAAGAGTCTCGCCTATCCCACCGTGCCGTCGTGACGCTGGTGCAGCACGAGCAGGTTGCCCTCCGGATCCCGGATCGCGGCGCTGGCGCACCATTCGTTGCCCTGCGGTCCGGCCACCACCTCCACGCCCTTCGCCTTGAGCTCTTGGACCGCGTCGCTCACGCTATCGACGGACAGCGCGACGCTGACGCCCTCGACCTCGGCCGCCAGCGCGATCGTGGTGTCGCCGGCCGCCAGCTCCACCCATTCGTCGCCCCACGCCTGGCCGACCGGCATCCCCAGGGCGTCGCGATAGAAGCCCAGGGCCCGGTCCATGTCGCGCACCTGGATCTGAACGAAGTCGACTGCTCGAACCTTCATGCCCTGCTCGCATCCCGCGCGCGTCCCCACGTCGCACCGATGCTACACCGGACAGACAATCGGCGGCGTATTGGAAAGGCAATCCCTCGTGGCTGCCCTGCTCACCGGCCGAACGGGCGCCCACCAGGGACGCCCCTACGCGAAGGGCGGCAACCGCACGGGCGCGTTTTGTAGGGGCAGCCCTCGTGGCTGCCCTGTTCTCGCCCTG